>JAAYLF010000410.1 GCA_012522035.1 Clostridiaceae bacterium | reverse complement strand
TCCTTCTACTCCTGGACAGGCAACAAGGAAATAATTGCACGTAATTAGGAAAAAGTAAACGCAATTTTTATGGGTACCCTCGGGTACCCATAAAGGCATTTGGTATTAGGAAAAAGTAAATGCAACTGTATCTTTGCATTTAAAAATTCAAATGACCGTAACAAAAAAACTGGTCCGAGCACAAATTGACATCTTGTCCAGTTGGCTATATAATTTTCAGGAGTGAAAAAATATTCATGGGAGAATAAGATGAGAAAAATACTTTGTTTTGTTATCATAGCAACAGTACTGTGTCTTGGTGCCGCACACGCAGAAGAAGACTACAAAATATATTATTTTACCGATGCATCCATTGCAGATGTCATAAACAATTCAGAGCTTACAAAAAACGCAACTGCGCAAGTATCGGATGAAATATTGAAAATATCCTTGACCAAGGGAGCACAGGACCCCCACTTCATGCTTCCGGTTGAAGGCATTAATGCCGTAGGTGGCGAGGACAACATACTTGCCATATGTGTCAAGACCACATTCAGAACTTTTGAGTACGATTATGCGTACGCCACTTTTGTTACGGATGAGGGAGAGGGAGTAGTCACCGCAAACTCCTATGCGGTTACCGAACGCTGGCAGGTAATCTTTTTCAGGCTCGGCTCCAACGAGAATTACAAAGGCAACCTTAAATCCATTAGAATTGATCCCTTTGAGAATGCTCCCGACAAGGATGAAGATTTATTGTATCAGATTAAATGGTTCGGGTTTTTCAAGGATATTAACAGTGCAAATGAGTTTGCGAACGATTGCCTTAATGAAATAAACCCAACGATGGCACCGGGTGAGACTGAAGTTCCCCACAAAACTTCTCCACCACCGGAACCCTACGGAGAAGATAATTCCATATGGGGATTTGTATGGACGATAGTTGCCATGCTTGCAGCTACTGTCGTAATTACTTACTTTTTGGAAAAAATGAGAAAGCAGGAAACGGAGAAAAGCAAGACAAAAAAGAAGAAGCGCTAGCTTGGGTTGTCAAATCGAATAAAGCAGCGGATTCTTCCATCGAGTTCTTTGACTTCTTTGTTTATCTTTTCAGCTACATGAGTCTTTTCCTTGCTTGACATGTTGAAAGGAACCACCAAATCAAAAAGCAGATTGACCCTGTTTTCACCATCCGTTATTCTGAAATCATGGATGCTGAATTCAGGGTTTATGTTTTTCACAAGTTCATTAACTATATTCTTGTACTTGTTTGTTTTTTCATCATTCAGTGATATGGGGTCCATGTGTATTACAATATCCACACCCAGATCCTCGTGTATTTTCATTTCAGTAAGGTCAATGGTCTCGTGAATTTTGACCACGCTGAGGTGATCTGGTACTTCCACATGAACCGATGCAATAAAGTTGCCAGGTCCATATTCATGCACCACCAAATCATGAAAACCGTAGATTCCATCCACATTGCTAAGAATATCACCAATCATTGTTACAAGCTCGGGGCTTGGAGGCGAACCAATCAGTATATCAATTACTTCCTTGGCAGTATCAAACCCTGACTTTAATATGATCAACGAAACAACCATTCCGATGTAACCGTCTGCATTAATGTTCAGGTAATACGAAATTAGAGTTGACACTATGACAGCGGAGGTTGCAAAGACATCGTTCAAACTGTCTGTTGCTGCTGTTTTCAACAATTTTGAATTAATAAGTTTTCCCATGTATCTGTTGTAGGAAAACATCCAAATTTTCAGCAGAATAGAGAAGGATAGAAAAACAACCAAAGCCGGATTAAAAACTATTTTTTCAGGGTTTATTATCTTTGCAAGGGATGTCCTGGCAAGCTCAAATCCAACAGCAAAAATTAATGCAGAAATAATGAGTGATACAATATACTCTATTCTTCCATGTCCGAAAGGATGCTCTTTATCTGGTTTCTTGGTTGCAAGTTTTGCTCCAATTATTGCAAAAAGTGACGAGCTGGTGTCGGTAAGATTGTTGAAGGCATCCGAAATTATGGCAATACTGTGCATTGCAAGGCCAATAAAAAGCTTTGCAGAAAACAATATTAGGTTTATGGCAATACCCAGCACTCCTGCAAGAAAACCATATTTTTTCCTTACGTCAGGAAGATGGGTTTTTTGGTAATCGGGAATTAACTTTTTAATCAGTAGCTTTATCATCTTTCGCCTTTCCAAGATATAAAATTAACCCAAGTATCGGAAGCCGATACCTGGGTTTGTCAAATCCAATACTTAACTAGATTTCAAGCGCCAGTCTTGCGCCTTCCTCTATTGCCTGAACTGCTTTGCGAACCTGTTTTGCATCTCCAATTACGTGAACTTCCACTTTATCCTTCAACTCTTCGTAAAGAGGATTGTATGGTACGGATCCGATAGCCATTACTATGGTATCAAAGCCTTCCAGATCAACTGCTGTTCCCTTCAGATTGACGCAGGCGACAGTTCTTTCTGTTATATTTTCAACTTTGGTGTCTGTGAGAATCTCAACACCGGCTTCCTTCAATGTCTTGAGCAGGAAATACCTGATACTTGGATTCAGGTCGCTTCCTACTTGGGCCTGCATCTCGATAATTGTTGCCTTTCTGTTCTGGCTGACAACATGCTCTGCAGTCTCAAGACCTACCATTCCGCCTCCCACAATCAGGACGTTGTCTCCCAAAAATGCCTTGCCGTCAAGTACATCGATAGCATTAACAACAGGCTTTTCGGTAGGAACAGGGCAATCCAGAGGAACGCCGCCGGTAGCAAGGACTACCACGTCTGGCTCAAGAGCCATTACGCTTTCAGCAGTTGCTTCTGTGTTAAGCCTGATGTCCACACCATATTTCTTGCACATTGTAATATAATAGCCAATTGCACGGCTTATTTCATGCTTGTTGGGCGGAACTGCCGCAGGGGTCATCTGACCTCCGAGCCTGTCGGATTTCTCGAGGAGAATTACCTCATGGCCTTTCTTTGCAGAAAGCCATGCGCATTCAAGACCGCCAGGACCTCCACCAACGATAACAACTCTCTTTGCTTTCTCAGCTGGTTTTAAGATCCAGGTACCTTCGTGTCCTGTGAATGGGTTAACCATGCAGGAAACTCCCTTATCGTTAGGATCACATCCAGGCTCTCCGTTGCATCTTGTCAGACATCCGATACATGGTGAAATTTCGTTTATCCTGTTTTCCTTAACCTTGTTGGGGAATTCAGGATCAGCAATAGCTGCTCTTCCAAGAGCAACAAAATCAGCTGCCTCATTCTCAATGATTGTTTCAGCAAGCATAGGGTCATTAATTCTTCCTACTGCAATAACAGGAACATTAACTGACTTTTTGACTGCTGCTGCAGCCCATACGTTGAAGCCCGCCTTTACATTGGCTGGTGGTACCATCCATGGCATGCTTGCATAAACACCAAGAGAAACGTGAATTGCATCAGCACCTGCAGCTTCAAGAAGTTTTGCAATGGCAACTGCTTCCTCGATTTCACGTCCGCCGTGTACTTTTTCCTCACCGCTGATTCTAAAGACTACAGGAAAATCGCTTCCGCATTTCTTCTTAATATTCTTTATAATTTCAGTGGAGAATCTTGCTCTATTGACCAGGTCGCCGCCAAACTCATCAGTTCTTTTATTTGAATAACCAGACAAGAATTGTGCTGGCAAATAACCGTGTGCGCCATGTATTTCAACTCCGTCAAAGCCTGCTTTTTTGGCTCTTACTGCTGCATCCCCGAACTTTTCAATAATTTCATACACCTCTTCGGTGGTAAGTGCTCTTGGTATTTCCTTGTTTACAGGACATGGAATTGCTGATGGTGCCACAGGTTGAGTTCCTGTGATATATGAGTTGGTTTGCCTTCCGGAATGCTGAAGCTGCAAAAAGATTTTGCTCTTAGTTTCATGAATTGCATCCGTAAGCTTTTTGAAACCTTCGATATATTCATCGGAGGTAATCATAAGCTGTCCGGGAAGGGCTTTTCCTGGCAAGTCTACGCATGTAAACTCGGTAATAATAAGGCCAAATCCTCCCTTTGCTCTTGCTGCATAGTAGTCAATAATCTTCTGACCTACCTTGCCGTCTTCTGTTCCATGATGAGACCCCATAGCAGGCATGACAAATCTGTTTTCCAATTTGACACTGCCAATTTTTCCTTTGGATAAAACATTACTAAACATACATTTTCATCTCCTTCTAAGTATAGTGTTTGAGAATATTTATGTTAATACAGTAGTTTTCTAGTTAAATTGTTTGTTACTTATTTAACTAGTGCCAATATTGTACTTAACATATTTGGAATGTCAATACTTTGAGGACATTTTTCCATGCATTTTCTACAGTCGGTACAATTGTCAGGCTGCCTGTTTATTTCAATATCTGAAATTCTGGCCTTCAGCTTGTCCTTGTCCCTGTCAATCACATAATCATTGTATATCTCAAAAACTTTAGGGATATCAACCTGCTCAAAATTGTTAATTGTTTCTATGTTGTCAACAATCTGCTCCATATTGGACATGCCGCTTAGTATGGTTTGAACATTGGGGAGGGATGCGCAGTACCTTATGGCCTAGGAAGCAATGCTTTTGTCTGGTCTTAGACTTTTGAGCAAGTTGTTGGCTTTCTCTCCCAGGTCAGCAAGAGCACCTCCTCTTACTGGTTCCATGACTATGCAGGGAATATTCTTTTCTTCCAAAAGCTTGTACTGGGTTTTTGCATCCTGCAGTTCCCAATCAAGATAGTTCAGCTGGATTTGCACAAAGTCCCACTCAAATTCATCAATGAGCTGCTTCAGCACTTGCGGAGTGTCATGAAAAGAAAATCCCAGTTTTCGAATTTTGCCTTCTTCCTTTTTCTTCATCAAGAACTCATAACAGTTGTACTTGTAGAAGTTTGGCAAAGTGTTCTTTTTACAGAGTGGTATAGATAGTAATCGATGTAGTCGGTTTGAAGGCGCCTGAGCTGTTCGTTAAAAATCTTGTCAAGGTCTTCTTCTGTTTTCAAAGCCCAACCAGGCATTTTTGTAGCCAAAAGATAAGTGTCTCTTGGATACTCTTTTAGAGCTTTTCCTGCAAACTCCTCGCTGGTGCCTCCATGATAAAAGAATGCTGTGTCATAATATGTTATACCGTTGTTGTATGCGTAATCCACTATTTCCTTTGCCTTGTCGTAATCTATGTCTTCCTTGTCCATTTGAATCCTGGGCAGTCTCATCAGTCCCAGGCTGTTTATGGTAGACTAGAATCC
>JAAYLF010000409.1 GCA_012522035.1 Clostridiaceae bacterium | reverse complement strand
TTATGCTGCCTGTAAAGGTTGCATATCGGTAAACGGAACTGTCATTTAACGACTGATAGTATAGAACAAGACTTCCGCCACCCAGGCCCCAGCCAGTAATTCTGGCATACTCAAAAAGCGAAGGCAGACTCATCCCATCTCCCACCATTTTTGACTCCTTGAACTTTTCATACACGGTAACTGTTCTTCCATCATAATATGTATGCACAAAATTCCAGGCAGGACTGTCAGGACTGTCAATGAGATGTCTTATGCCCTCAAAATACGCGTTGCCATCCTTCGGGATTCCGTATCTCTCTTTCAGATAGTCGGGCAAGCTGGCGTATTTCACAATTCTGTACACATGTTCACCCGGTACGGTATCCTCAGGAAACGCAATATTTGTATATACCGTCCCATTTATGGACAGGCCAAGATATCTGTATTCACCCCTTATTCCGCCGCTTGAGTAAAAATACCCATTAGGGGTCTGCTTGAACGAATTGGAATAGCCCAATTCAACACAGGATGCGGGGTCTCCATAAACAAGAAACCCCTTGTCAATATACATCTCCACATTGAAATAATACGGTTTTGTCCCGGATTCTGTATTTACATATATTACAGGAACATTCCTGTACATGGCAGGCAGTGTATTCCGTATATCACTGAAAGTCACAGACACTCCATCACCATATACGGAAAAGTCATCCACTGCCCGAATGGAACAAGACAAAAGAAGCCAGAAAAGAAAGACAATCAAGACCCTTTTCATTATGCATCACTTCCCAAAGTTAATACATAAATCTCATGATGGGAAAGATAAATATCCACCTTGATATCGCCAAACACTCTTGTGTCGCTGTCGCCGTTTGCAATAACCTCATTTGCAAATTCCAAGAAACTTTCCCTGTACATGTCACATATAACTTCCGAGCATACGAAAAGTCCCGCCTTTATATTCTCCGAATCAAGACGCGTCACTTCCACGACCAGATTTCTTTCTAAATAGTATGAAACAGGAAGCTCCAACATCCCAAATACCATGGAGCTGTACAGCAAACTGAATGACTTGTTGTCAAAACCTATTGTCATATATACCTTGTCATTCTCTCCAAGTTTCTTCTCCAACTTCTTCGCTGCATATAGACAAGGCAGGTCGTTAATGCAAAGATATGCATGCTCCTGGTTCAAGCCGTTGTCAAACTCGTCTTCTTCCCAATAATTTATTTTGATGCAGTCAAGGGGCAAATACTCTTTTTCAAACAGATTGTCAATTACCTTAATAACTTCTTCCCTGGATATTTCTTCCTTGGGATTGAAATACGCCTCATAACTTTTGTCGCTGAAGAATATGTCAATATATCCGAAATGGCAGGCGTCAAGACATGCCTCCCTATACCTTTCATCAATCAAATCATAATCCTTGAGGATGTTTTCAAATCTTTTTCTGCTGGCATCCTCGGAGTAAATATAGAAGGTGCGTATAGATCCATCCTTCATCACTTCCGTTCTTATGCTCATCCGTTTTGCATTTTCCATCTGTTTTAACAAAATATCGTCTTTCCCGCTTCCAGCTTCAATTCCTTGAAACATTTTCTTGAAAAATCTGGACTCTTCTCCCTGTTCCACCAGTATTTCTACAGGTATGTATTTGCTCTTCAAGTAAGGAGTATTGTTTATATACTCCGATATGAACTGGCACATCTCCTCCCTTGTTAAAACACTCTTGTCTTCATTCTGTTTTGGCATTTTTACACCTTTGTCCTTTGCCTTTTCAGAAAGGATATTGGAAAATTCCTCATGAGTTACATTAAAACCGTCACTTTCATCCACACTATGTCCACCACACCCCGCCAAAAAAAGGGTAGCCACCATGGACAAAACAAATAAAAGGACTGTCCTAACACCCATAAAAAAACCTCCTCGTTTTTTATGGATATTATATCAGTCCGTAGTATTTTGTCGCATTATTACCCGAAAATACTCAAAGGGCGATAAGCTCTATTCTATGCGGGGACAAGGAAAGCGGCGTGTTTTGACTCCAAATTCTCAGCAAAAAAACAAGCCTGTTATTTCCCTTGATTCGCACATGTCGTTGCACAAAGAAATATTGTTCATCCTTATGTCTGCCATATACGCGATAAAACTCGCCTTTTTCTTCTATCACAAAAACCGGCCTCTCCACAACACACCCATTTCGGTTGTAGTATTGTTTGAAAAAAGGATTATCCACATACAAAACACCAACAGTTCTGCCCTCTGCAAAAATGCGTACTCTGTACCCGTGCTCTGCTTTTATAGATATGTTCATATCGGGATTAAACTTGCTTATGTCGTCTTTTGAATACTTTAGAACAAGCTGTCTGGGAACATCCTGCTCCAAAATTTCAAGAAGACCGTCAGCATCCCCAAAAGGGTTCAAAAACCCAGATACATTCGGGACATAGGCCATTAACAGCACCACGCATATATATTAATCCGCTATATCATATGTAATTGAAGCTATGCACGTTCCTTAATCTTCATACACAAATCGACAAACCTCGCAAAGGATTCCAGATGGCCTGTGTAAAACGACCTTAGTATCAGCTCTGTCAGATAATTCTTGCTGCAGACTTCATAAGGCCTTCCCTTGGTATAGTTCATGCCGTTCTTTTTCATCAAAGTTTTCAAATATTTGTAATGAAACATGGCAATACTGTCAGTTGAATATATGGGTTTGGGCATAAGTTCAGGATCCTTTTCCCCTACATCGTAGAAGTTTATGTATTTTTCAATATCCGCACCTCTCAAATTCTTCTTCATAAGCTCCCTGTTCCCTAAAAACCAGCTTTCAATGCAAACTTTCTGAGTTATTACCACAAGCTCTGCGGAAAGCTCGATGCCGCTTTCCTCAAGTCTGTCCAATACGGCCTGCTCCCTCTCATAACAATCCTCATCATCCGTATCCAAACAGATTATGTAGTAATCGAAGGCGCCAATTTCATTCAGATCCATTGCTCCTGCCACCACGTCTTTAAGCATGTTTGGGTATCCACCACCATCAAAAAGATAATAGTGGTTGCCTTTTATACTTTTGTCCTTCAGAATAAATGGATCCTTTATGCGTTTGAAATCAGGAAGCAGATGACCCAGCCAGCTTGGATAAACAATACTTTCCGTTCTTCTGCCTTCAACAAGAATGTACAGATTCATGGTCAGTCAAAAATCCCTTCCGTATATTCTTCCAGATTCATAAGCTGTTTGAAAGCTTCATGATGGGACCTGCCAAGCCCGAGCTCCTCCTTGCCTTTTGTGTATATCCTGCTGCCTCCTCTTAGAACCACCTGCCAGTGTGCCATGTCCACATTGTTTATAACATAAGGATGATGACTTGTCACAATGATTTGATAATTCCTTTCATTGCTGTTCAGCATGTCCAGCACCAAATCAAGACATCTGGTACCCATGCTGTTTTCAAACTCATCTATCAGCAGTATGCTGCCTTCCGGAAGCATGTTGAAAGCAGCTATGTGGAAAAGTCCTTTTTTCATGCCAGACGACAGCCCCTCATAACTTATCCAATCCGTTGTCTTTTCCTTTAAGTAAAAAGTATAGTCACTTCCTGTTCTGTCGTAATCAAACTTCATGTCTTCCACCATGGGAAACACGGTAATATAATCGTCCTTAATATCTTCAAAAACATCAAAACCCTTCATATACGCCACCAGCATCTTCTCATATATCGACAAATTCGTATAGCCAAGGCTCTCCTCATTCATGCCATTTGCATCCCTTGCCACGCTCGGCCTTATATACACCTCATTTGGTATGCTGTTGATGTTTATGAAATATATGTGCATGATTTCCTCATACATCCTTTTGATATCTCCCACACCCCAGAACACAGCCAGTAAACTGAGACGGTCCGACACCTTGGGAACACTAACACCCTCAAGAAGAATTTCTTTTTCATCTCTTGAAAAAATCATTTCTTCGCCCTTTGCCATCGACTCTTTTACAATCCTGCCATTTTCAATTTGTCCCGACCATTTGCAACCGGAACCATCAACAACAAAATCAAGACTCCAGTCAATGTTGGCAGTCTCTGCCAAATCCCCCATTGCAATCTTTTTCATTGTGTTTATGCAGTTCAACACCCTGGTTTTTCCTACTCCGGATACACCAACAAGAATCGTAAGGATATCGTTGAAATTTAGTATAAATGTATTCTTGTTGGTCTTGTCCACATATTCAAGCCTGGTTATAATCAATTCCTTTCACCTCTTATTGTCCTTTGCTTTTATTGTACAACTTTTGTGGGAAAATAACAAACATATGCATTATAAAAGGCAGAAAATAAACATTGTAAACAAATATTGTACATATTCCGATATTTTGGTATAATATATTGAAATCTTGCAACCAGTATGCTATACTGAAGCAAAAATACAAAGAGCTGGGAGGTAAATAATATGTTTAAAAAAGGGATAGTAACAGTTTTTATTGCAGTAATCCTGTGCGTTTTCATGTCATTTCAGTCTTTTGCAGCTTTGTATGAACTCAAGGTAACGCTTGATGATGAGGTGGATGGAACATCCCTCAGAGAGGTAATTGATTTGCTTGATGTATTTGAATTCAACCCCGCAACACCAACATCGGATGCTACCGTGGAATCCGACGGGGACAACAAGTACATAACAACAACAGGCTATTTGGATGTCACCTCTTGGGATTATATCACCGGACCTTACACATTTTCCGTTGACTACAGAATTGTAACAGAAACTGAAAACGTAGGGTTTTTCGTTCGAGGAGTGTATCCTTCATCCTTCAGCAAAATCAATCCGCAGAACCATGGCGTGGATCAGCAATTTGGCTACTATGAATGGGATTGGTATAAAGAAAACGGCGGTCAGGACGGAGTATCCGGCATTGGTGGTTCAGGTATCGTGGTAACACCAAAGAAAACGGAACTTTTGATTCGCATTAAAAACTGGAAGCCAGACGGCCTTAACATCTCAAGCGAAAGAGTTTCAATCCCCTTGCCTGAAGATGTAGACAACAACGCATTTAATACAATTTCCTTCAAGGACGATGGCGAGAAAAAAGTAGAAATATTCTTTAATGACATCCTTATGGCTACTGTGGAATTCTCTGAACCGGGTGTGTATGAAGAAGATGAAGAGGACGACAACGAATACTTCAAAAATGCAGTTGTCAAGGATGCAGAAGGCAATGAACTGCTAAGCTTGGACAATGCCAGAATCAATGCAGAAGGCAGCCAGGTAGCCATCGGCGTCAGAAACATTGAATTCCAATTTGACAACATTTACATCTCCTATGAGGTACCTGATACACCGGAACCAACAGATACACCCGAACCTAAGGAAACAGACACACCTGCTCCACAAACCACAACCCCTGCAGACAATGATGAAACCGACAAGGACAAAGGGGGAAGCATACTCCCGTTTGCAATTGCAGGTGGTGCTGTTGTAGTGATTGCAGTTGCTGCAATACTGATAATAATTTCGAAAAAGAAGAAGTAATTCTTCACACTATTCCTGAAAGGGCTGAGGCTTTTTGTGCTTCAGTCCTTTTTTTGTGATATAATATCAGGGTTGAGAAAAGATAAAGAAAGGAAGCAGAAAGTTGCAGGAGATATACAATATGCATACTCACATTTTTCCTGACAAGATATCGGACAAGGCTGTGGAAGCTGTGGGAAGTTTTTATGGTATAAAAATGCAGAGAAAAGGCACTTCAAAAGATCTTGTGGAAGACGGCGAAAAAATAGGTGCCACCAGGTATCTTGTAAATTCTACGGCAACAAAACCCAGCCAGGTTTCATCCATAAATCATTTCATATCCCAAGAAATCAAGACAAACAGCAGATTTATTGGTTTTGGATCTCTTCATCCCAGAAGCGAAAATTTAGAAAATGACATTGAAGAAATATTTGATTTGAAACTTTCAGGCATTAAACTCCATCCAGATTTTCAGGAGTTTAATCTGGATGACCCGATAACATACAAAATGTTTGACATGTGCCAGGGAAGACTCCCCTTCCTTATACATATGGGAGACAACAGATATCCCTATTCCCAACCCTGGAGGCTTCTTAACGTACTGGAGAAATTTCCGAAACTATTTGTAATCGCTGCACATCTGGGAGGTTATACTATGTGGGCAAGCCTCAAAACACCATATTTATCCCATCCCAGAATATATATGGATACATCCAGCTCGCTGCCTTTTTTAGCACCTGAGGAGGCGGTCTCCATAATCAGAAAACACGGTGTGGAGAAAGTGTTTTTTGGCACTGATTATCCCATGTGGGATCATGCAGGTGAGTTTGAAAGATTCATGAAGCTTCCCCTTACGGACAAAGAGAAAGAAATGATATTATGTACCAATGCCAAAAGATTCCTACTCCAATGTCATGACAATTAATTTCTTTCCAAAAAGACCTTTCTTCAAGGTCTTTACTTTTTTTAACCCCATTTTTGTATAAAGTTTTACCGCCCTTAAATTGTCCGCTTCCGCCGTAAGCCTTATGCCATCATCAGGAAAGTGCTGTTTTGCAAATTCAATTGCAGCAAGAACCAAATACTTGCCTATCCCTTTGCCGCACAAATCCGGCCTTAATCCAAAGGCTATGTCAGTATAACTCTCATCGTCATAGATTTTGCCATTCTTGCCTATACGTATCTGAGCGGAAGGCCCCAGGGCAACAAATCCGGAAAGCTCGTTGTTGCATCTGTTGACAACAGCAAAATGGAGTCCGTTCATTATGTCTAGAAACTCAGCTTCATTGCCTGCAAAACTGTAGTTTTCATATGGAGAGGGATATCTCCACGTGGAGATATCCCTTGCATACTTTTCAGTCATATCACATACTATGAAATCGATATCCTGGTCCATGTTTTAATAATTGCTCTTCATGATTTCAAAATGAGCGCGTGGATGCTTGCAGGATGGGCAAACTTCCGGAGCTTCTTTTCCTTCGTGTACATAACCGCAGTTTCTGCACTGCCACCTTACAACCTCGTCCCTCTTGAATACTTGTCCATTTTGAATGTTATCCAAAAGTTTCTGGTATCTCTTCTCATGCTCATA
>JAAYLF010000054.1 GCA_012522035.1 Clostridiaceae bacterium | reverse complement strand
GGAGGTCATTTTGCACATCAGGGTGCCGGGGTTGTTTACATTTGACAGTTTGTCGTTTATCTGGCGTAGTGCTGTAAGAAAGGTGAAATCCGTCTGCTTGTTCATAAGACCTGACACCTTTCTTGCAAGTTCAAGGGCATGCATTTTTTCTGGAAGACTGTCAAATTCAAGCATTTCGAAAAAGGCTTCCTTCTTTTTATCCTTCTCTTTTGCTTTTGACCCGCTCATGTATTCCTTGTATAATTTTTCGCTTTTTGCATGTTTTGAAATAATAAAGGCTATGACACCCGTACACAAGGAGGCAAGGGTATACCACAGGGCTGGATTTCTGTCCGCCGACGTATCGTACTTTGCTGTCAAGAAAAACATTCCACCCAGCAATATCATACTAATGACACTGAATACAGTTACCACTGTATCCGGTGGTGTTACATTAACCGTTACGGCAGTCTTTGAATATGCGCTTTCAAATGAGCTTTCTATTATTCTTTTTGGATCAATGTAATATTTCTCAGTAGAATTCTGTACTTTTATCATAAATGTCTCCCGTTGTAGTATTAATGCTTAAAACTGCATTTTTGAGTATACCACACGCAGGACTTTTATGCAATTGAATAAAGTTAAAGGGCTGAACTCCCTTCAGCCCTTTACTCTCTTTTATTTCGCTTTTACATATACATTGTCAACTGTTGTTTGTGCAATATGATTGAACAGAACAAAGTGATTTGACATATTGTTGGCACTGTAGTCTTCTGATTCATCCAGCAGGTTGCCTTCTGCATCATAACTTCTTACCATGCCGTCGTCATCAAAATCAGCACGGAGAAAAAGCTTTTCATTTCCATCCTTGTCAACAACATAGAAGAATGCCTGTTTGCCTGTATCAACACAAGCTATTGTACGGGGTTCATTAAAGCATACACCCACATCCACAGAGAATTTGCCAGCAGCCCAGATACCTTTGGAAGCACTGCCGGTAGGATAAACCAGGACCTTGTCTCCTTGTGAGAAGGAAACCCAATAACCGTCATCGGAAGTGGGGTTCAGTGATGGATTGTTAACGTGCACACCAAGCATTACACCCATCCATGTAGCTGTTCCCGGCTTGGCTTCGTTTGTTTCATTCCAAGCTGATATGTCTGCCCAGAATTCATACTGGAAATATGAATCGTAGTCCAGTTCCATTGGACTGTAGTTGAATAGTTCTGCAGGACGGTAGCACTTAAGCATTCCGTTGGAGAAAATATCCAAATCGCCTGTAAATGTGCTGAGGAACTCTGCTGCATATGTATTGTCATCAAAATTGTCCTCAAAAAGAACCTCGGCATCATCATATAATTTGCCTGCTATTGGCGTTGGTGTAGGTTCTGGAGTATCTGTAGGCTCCGGTGTTGCGGTTGGTTCGGCTGTTGGGGTTCCTTCAGACGGTGCTTCAGTTGTTTCTGGTTTTTTGGTTGATTCTGGTTTTTCTGCGTCACTGCAGGCAACTGCAATAAGTGCAATTGATACTACCAGACAAAGCAGTAAGACAAGTTTTCCTTTTGACATATGAACATCCCTTTCATCTTTTTATATATTTTTTACTTGAAACATAGCATATTTTTAACATTAATACAGAAAGATGTCAACAGTTTTTTGAATAATTATACTTTATGCTTTAAGGATTTTTGCATTTGGTAAAATCAAAACAGTGGTGTATAATACATTTGCTGTTAATCTATTTGTTGGAGGAGATGCACACTGGACCTATCTTTCATGCCTTTTGCTTTTCATGCAATTTGCCTTGCCTATTGGTTTGTCGTGGGTGCTGTGATTGGCAGCTTCCTGAATGTATGTATTTACAGGATTCCCAATAAGGAATCCATTGTCAAAGGAGCTTCTCATTGCACCACTTGTGGGGAAAAGATAACGAAGAGGGATCTTGTTCCCATAATCAGCTATTTTGTTCTACGAGGCAGGTGCAGATCCTGCAAGGCTCCTTTTTCCATACGCTATGCTTTGGTTGAGTTCCTTACAGGAATTCTGTTTGTATTGTGCGCGTTGAAGTTCAAATACACTGCCGAGACGATTCTAATGTCTCTTTTTCTAGGAGCTCTCATTGTCATGACATTTATAGATATCGATACAATGACAATACCGGATTCCATACATCTTGTCACCTTGATTATTGCAATTGTGCTGGCCTTTGTATCCGACATGCCGCTTTTGGGGAGAATTATTTGGTTCTTTTCAGTCAGTATTATACTTTTTTTGGTGTCTGTTCTTTCCAAAGGAGGTATTGGAGGAGGAGATATAAAGCTTATGGC
>JAAYLF010000053.1 GCA_012522035.1 Clostridiaceae bacterium | reverse complement strand
GTAACAAGACAAAGATAAAGTGTATTAGAAGGATCAATAAAATACCGTGCCAGTTAATTTAAGATTTGAAATAAACTAAGAGATCGCAACAAAACATGTATTGCGATCTCTTAAGTTAATGACATTGTCATAATATGAGCTTTTCTGAAAATCGGATATGTGAGCAAGTGTCAAACTATCGAATTGAGGTGGAAATCCACCTCTTTTTTTTATAGAAAAATTTATGTTGTATATTTTTTTTAATTGTGATATTATTGGTTAGTATCCAATATTATAATATCGGAGGCTATATGTCTAAAACAGTTTCAATATTGTTGGTTCTTTTTTTATTCGTTAATATGATGCCAGTGGCGGCAAATGCCGATACTTCACCTGAACCAGAGGATAATGGAGATGGCAAAGGCTTCAACTGGACATTGGCATTTATTTTGTCCAGCATAGCTAGTTTTATCATAGCAACTATCATTGCAGTAAAACAAGCTAATAAACGGTTCCCAGATGAAAAGAGTTAATAGAATGTTAACAATTAATCAGCAGGTTTTTAATTATTACCTGTTGACTTTGTTATTATTTAAGTGATAGAATAATAAACTGCGCTGCAATCTCTTTTTAGGCTTTATTATGTTTTTAAGTTAAATATGGTGAAGTTACAAGGATATTATAGCACACAAAAATATAGATGGCAATAAAAAATATTTGCTCTGACATATTTTTGTATGAACATCAACCAAATAGCTTGTTTAACACAAGGAATAATGTGGAATAATAAGGTATGGTAGCAAAAAATTGAATTTGGGGTGAACAATCAGTATGGTGCAAGATGTTGATGTTAATGTTAAGGATGTACAGTACGGCCGAACTACAAGAAAGAGTTATTCCAAGATTAACGAAATTCTTGAGATGCCCAACTTTATAGCTGTTCAGAAGGAATCATATCAGCATTTTAAGGAAGTTGGACTTAAAGAAGTTTTCAGAGACATATCACCAATTACGGACTATTCCGGAAATTTGGTGCTTGAATTTGTCGATTACGTAATAGAAGAAGACAAGGCTCCTTATACAATCGAGGAGTGCAAGGAAAGGGACGCAACGTATGCGGCTCCTCTCAGGGTTAAAGCCCGTATTCTTAATAAACTGACGGGTATTGTTAAAGAAACCGACACCATATACTTTGGTGATTTTCCGCTTATGACGGAGAATGGAACCTTTATTATGAATGGTGCTGAGAGAGTAATAGTGAGCCAGCTGGTAAGGTCTCCAGGCGTTTATTTCGACAGAACATACGACAAGACCAAGGGTAAGTACATCACAACATCAACCCTCATACCAAACAGAGGAGCATGGCTTGAGTTCGAAATTGATCATAGCGATGTCATATATGTCAGGATTGAAAGGAATAGAAAAATGCCTGCAACCCAGCTCTTGAGGGCTATTGGATTTGGAACCAATGACCAGATCATAGAGCTTTTGTCCGTTAACAAGGCGGAAGCAACTGCTGACGGTTTTGACGATTCCGAAGACGGCTGGATTAAAGACGAGCGTGTAATGAATACTCTTGACAAGGATTCTGTTGAGGACAATGGAGAAGACAGAGCCCTAATTGAGATATACAAGAGACTTCGTCCAGGCGAGCCCGCTCTGGTTGATAATGCAAGGACACTGCTTGAAAGCATGTTTTTCGATCCAAGAAGATATGACCTTGCAAGGGTTGGAAGATACAAGGTAAACAAAAAGCTTTCACTTGCTGCAAGAATAACTGGAAAAGCAGCAGCAGGTGATGTTGTGGATCCTCAAACAGGAGAGATTCTTGTTGAGGCAGGCAAGCTGATTGATGAGAAGACAGCTTGGAAAATTCAAAACAGCGGTCTTAATGAAGTCAATGTAATGACTCCATACAGACCTGTAAAAATCATCGGAAACAAGATGGTTGATGCAAAGGCATATCTCGATTTTGATCCTGCGGAAGTGGGAATAAACGAGCATGTCTATTTTGACGTGCTTATGGAGATTCTTGAATCAACCGAAGATAAGGATGAGCTTAAGGTTCAGCTCGAGACAAGAATCAACGACTTGATTCCAAAACATATTACAAAAGAAGATATTGTTTCCACAATCAACTACATGCTTTGCTTGCAGTATGATTTGGGACAGACAGATGACATAGATCATTTGGGCAACAGAAGAGTAAGAACGGTTGGAGAGCTTCTGCAGAACCAGTTCAGAATTGGTTTGTCCAGAATGGAACGTGTTGTAAAAGAGCGTATGGCAATGCAGGACATGGATGCCGTAACCCCACAAGCTCTCATCAACACAAGACCTGTAACTGCAGCTATCAAGGAGTTCTTTGGCTCCAGCCAGCTGTCGCAGTTCATGGATCAGACAAACCCGCTTGCTGAACTTGCAAACAAGAGAAGACTCAGCGCACTGGGACCAGGTGGTTTGAACAGGGACAGGGCAACCTTTGAGGTTCGTGACGTCCACTACTCACACTATGGCAGAATGTGTCCTATCGAGACACCTGAAGGTCCTAACATTGGTCTTATTGGCTCGCTGAGTACATACGCGAGAATCAACGAGTACGGATTTATTGAGGCCCCATATCGCAAGTTTAACAAGGAAACAGGCAAGGTAACGGACGAGATTCATTACCTTATGGCTGATGAAGAGGACAATTATGTAATTGCACAGGCTAACGAACCTCTCGATGAAGAAGGCAGATTCATAAACAAGAAGGTTGTCTGCCGTTTCAGGGATGAGTTTATAGAGGTTGAATCTGACAAGGTTGACTACATGGACGTTTCGCCAAAACAGGTTGTTTCCGTAGCAGCAGCAATGATTCCATTCCTTGAGAACGACGACGCATCCCGTGCACTCATGGGCTCCAACATGCAGAGGCAGGCAGTGCCGCTTCTCCGCAGCGAGGCTCCCATAGTTGCTACAGGTATTGAATACAAGGCAGCCAGGGACTCCGGATCCGTTGTCATTGCCAAGGCTAACGGCGAGGTTGTTGACGTTACCAGCAACTACATCACCATAAGAAGAGATAATGGCAAAATTGACACATACAAACTGCTGAAGTTCATGCGTTCAAACCAGGGAACCTGTATAAACCAGAAACCTGTCGTAAGGATAGGGGAAAGGGTAAAGCAGGGCGAAGTTATTGCCGACGGTCCATCCACCGACAATGGTGAGATTGCCCTTGGAAAGAACGTTCTCATTGGTTTTATGACCTGGGAAGGCTACAACTATGAGGACGCCGTCCTGATAAGTGAAAGATTGGTAAAAGAAGATGTATACACATCAATTCACATAGAAGAGTATGAATGCGAAGCAAGAGACACCAAACTTGGTCCTGAAGAGATCACCAAAGAAATCCCCAACGTGGGCGAGGACGCTTTGAGATATCTCGACCATGAAGGCATTATCCACATCGGTGCTGAAGTACAGGCAGGAGATATTCTTGTTGGAAAGGTTACTCCAAAAGGAGAGACCGAACTTACAGCTGAAGAAAGACTCTTGCGTGCAATCTTCGGTGATAAGACAAGGGATGTAAGAGACACTTCCCTCAGAGTGCCTCATGGAGAGTCAGGTATCGTTGTGGATGTCAAGGTGTTCACAAGGGAGCATGACGATGATCTTGCACCTGGCGTAAACAAGCTTGTTAGAGTATATGTTGCACAAAAGAGAAAGCTTTCAGTTGGCGACAAGATGGCGGGACGTCACGGTAACAAGGGCGTTATATCCAGAATACTTCCTGAAGAGGATATGCCATTCCTGCCGGACGGCACTCCATTGGATGTTGTATTGAATCCTCTGGGCGTTCCTTCACGAATGAACCTGGGTCAGGTTCTGGAGGTTCACCTGGGATATGCAGCAAGAGCGCTGGGCTGGAAGGTTGCATCTCCAGTATTTGACGGTGCTACCGAGGATGACATCATGAATACTCTGAGCAAGGCGGGTCTCCCCGAGCACGGAAAGACCATACTCAGAGACGGCAGAACGGGAGAAGAGTTTGACAACTCCGTAACAGTCGGATACATGTACTACATGAAGCTCTTCCATCT
>JAAYLF010000408.1 GCA_012522035.1 Clostridiaceae bacterium | reverse complement strand
GTCTGGAAGATGATATCGAGGAAGACGGATTTTTTATCTTCTAGTCAAAACTCACCCCTTAATGTATATATTTTACATTTTTTCTTCTTTCTTCCTTATGCCGATATAGAGCAATTTCCTATAACATAAAAAAAAGAAAAGCTTCAGTATTGAAGCCTTTCCTAAGGTTCTCTACATGTCTTTTGCTATTAAAGATATATTGGTTTTCACGTATTCAATTCCCGAAACAATAGTGACAATGGCTGCAGCTATAAGCATTACATCGCCAAAAATACTTACCACAACACCTATTGTTTCTACCAGCCCAGTCGTACCTATAAATAATTTTGATGCCAGAAGGGTTATTAGCGCAATGGTCTGAAGTACCATTTTAAGTTTGCCACCCTTGCCTGCAGCAATTACAACGCCCTCGCTCGCCGCAACAAGTCTGACACCAGTTACAATAAACTCTCTTGTAAGTATTATCATCGCTATCCAAAGATACATCTTATTCATCGGCACCAAAGCAAACATTGCCGCCATTACAAGAAGTTTATCAGCAATCGGGTCAAGAAATTTGCCAAAGCTGGTTATCAGATTGTATTTCCTTGCTATATGACCGTCCAACGTATCTGTAACTGATGCAATGATATATAGTATCAAGGCTATCAATGCTGAATAGCGTCCTGAGAAAAACTGTTCTCCAGGAAACCATGCAGGTAAAGGAAATGCAAAAAGCATGAATACGGGAATCATAATAATTCTTGCAATGGTAATTTTGTTGGGTAGATTCATTTTTAGCCTTCCTATCTTTTGGTAAATGTTTTAACTTAATTCTATATCAAACAACCTCACCGGTCAAATCATAATTGTCCGCAACCAATATTTTTACCTTTTCGACCTCTCCAAATTCAAGAGGTTCCGGTGAAGTGAAGTAAACGTATCCGTCTATCTCAGGTGCTTCAGCATATGTTCTACCGTAATAGAATATGCCGTCATCCGCAACACCTTCCACAATTGCATCATATGTTTTTCCAACCCTTTTGAGGTTGTTTTTATAGGAAATGTCCCTTTGGATTTCCATGAGCTTGTTTACTCTTGCAGTCTTTTCCTTCTTGCCAACCTGATTTGGCATTGATGCGGCTTTTGTACCCTCTTCCTTGGAATATGCAAAGACACCAACTCTGTCAAATTCCATTTCTTTTACAAAATCACAAAGCTCATCAAATTCTTTCCGGGTCTCTCCTGGGAAACCGACAATCAATGATGTTCTTATAACCACTTCAGGTATTGCTTCCCTGAACTCCCTGATTATCGTCCTGATATCCGTGCTTGAGCCCCTTCGATTCATTCCTTTTAGTATTTTGTCGCTAATGTGCTGAAGGGGAAGATCAACATACTTTGCCACCTTTTCGCATTTCTTCATGACATCTATGAGTTCTGCGGTTATCTCATCAGGATAAAGATACATAACCCGGACAAGCTTAAGCTTTTCAATTTTGTCAAGCTCAACAAGCAGTTCCGAAAGCTTTGGTTTCCCATACAAATCAAGACCGTATCTTGTACTATCCTGGGCTACCAATATGATTTCCTTGATACCCATCTCCGCCAGGCTTTCGGCTTCCCTAAGCAAATCTTCAAGAGGCCTGCTCCTGAAAGGCCCTCTAATGGAAGGTATGGCACAATACGCACACCTGTTGTCGCAGCCTTCTGCAATTTTCAGATATGCAACACCTGCGGGTGTAGTCAGGACTCTTGTGCTGTTTAAATAGTCCAGCTGTTGTGTCGGCTTGTTGTATATGAATTTTTCTTTATTCTCTAGTTCATCAATGCAATCACATATCTTGTCAAACCCACCAACACCAATGATGCCATCAACCTCGGGAATGTATTTCTTTATGTCTTCTGCATGTCTTTGGGCAAGACATCCTGTAACTATGAGGTATTTAAGGCTTCCAGTAGTCTTTTTTGATGCCATTTCAAGTATTGCATTTATTGCTTCTTCCCTGGCACTTTCAATAAAAGCACAGGTGTTTACCACAATTACTTCCGCTTCATCTGGATCAACCACTATTTCATGATTCCTATTTTTAATCTGACCCAGCATTATTTCAGCATCCACCTGGTTTTTGGCACATCCCAGAGATACCATTCCTATTTTCATCTATATGCAAACCCCTAACCAATCTACAAACTAAGTATTCTTCCTCATCCAAATTATTTTATATCATTCAGACCAAATTGTCCATATTTAATATGAGTCGTCTCCCAGCACACGGTTAATACTTTCAATATCAAATCCTTTTGAGTAGAGAAACCCTCTAAGTTTTTTCATTTCCTTTTGCCTTACTGATTTCTTCTGCATGAGTTTTTGTATTTGTTCACCGTCGTCTATCACCCTGACTGCTTCTTCTGCAATATTCTCCGGTATGCCTTTTTGAATTAGTTTGTACTCACACATTTTCCTTGATTCAACCTTTGTCTTCAGGGACGTATTTACATACTTTCTGGCATATTCCCTATCGTCAATATACCCTTGGGTTTTCAGATAGGCCACGGTTTCCTCAATAACAGCGTCGTTATATCCTAAAAACAAAAGCCTCTCCCTTACTTCCCTTTCTGTTCTCAGGGTGCGTGCAACATAGCCAACAATTGACTTTAACGCTCTTCTTTTCTTTATTTTTATCACAAGATCCTCAAAAGAACAGTTTAATGGAACACTGATATCATATAGACAGTGTTCCATTACCTCATCCTCGCTAAAAGTTTCGGTTTCTCCGTTGCTGAAAGTTACAAAATATTTTCCATCGTCATTTTTATTGCATTCGATGACATAAAGTCCGTTTTCATTTTCCACGGCTTGTCTCACCCTTTGGTAGATTTCGGATCAAACGGATTGTCAGGTTCCATCAGAGCGCGCTTCTTTTCCTTTTCCTCTTCAACCAGTTTGCGTATGGCTGTTTCAATTTCCAAAGTTACTTCCGGATTCTCTCTCAAGAAAACCTTTGCATTCTCTCTACCCTGACCGATGCGCTGATCTCCGTATGAGAACCACGAGCCGCTCTTCTTGATAATGTCTTTTTCAACAGCCACGTCCAGTATGCAGCCTTCTTTTGATATGCCTTCTCCATAAATTATGTCAAATTCCGTCTCCTTGAAAGGTGGCGCAACCTTGTTCTTTACCACCTTCACCTTGGTCCTGTTTCCAATTATTTCAGTATCACTCTTGAGTGCCTCCACGCGTCTTACATCAAGCCTTATGGATGAGTAGAACTTCAAAGCTCGTCCTCCTGATGTTGTTTCAGGGTTGCCAAACATAACTCCTACCTTTTCACGAAGCTGGTTAATGAATATTGCAATACATTTTGATTTGTTTATTACGCCGGAAAGCTTTCTGAGAGCTTGGGACATAAGTCTTGCCTGAAGTCCGACATGTGCGTCTCCCATTTCACCGTCTATCTCGGCTTTTGGAACCAGAGCAGCCACCGAGTCTATTACAATTACGTCAATAGCGCCACTTCTTACAAGGGCTTCAGTAATCTCGAGAGCTTGTTCACCTGTATCAGGCTGGGATACTATAAGGTTGTCTATGTCCACCCCAAGAGCTTTTGCATATACAGGATCCAATGCATGCTCAGCATCAATAAATGCGGCATCTCCACCCAGCCTCTGAGCTTCAGCAATAACATGAAGTGCTACAGTTGTCTTGCCGGACACTTCAGGGCCATATATATAGACTATCCTGCCTCTTGGCAATCCGCCAACACCCAGCGCCAGGTCCAGACTTAATGCACCAGTGGGGATTACCTCAATATTCATGTGAACATTCTCGCCTAGTCTCATAACAGCGCCTTTGCCGTATTGTCTGTCTATTTGCGCAATAGCATTTTCCAATGCTTTTCTTCTTTCGGCTACCTTCTTCTCATCTACCTTTTTGTCATCCATGTCATTTATCCCCTCATAGTCTTTTATTCGAACATAGGTTCCTCTATATATTATACTTATTAAAGGGAGGTGTCAATATAGGATTAAAGCTTCGGGAAATATCCGCCAATATTTCCCGAAGCTTTTTCTTTTACAAAAACTTGGTGGTATTCCTTATTTTTCTATTCTCAATCCCTCAAGTATGTTCTTTTTCTTCAACTTGTTCATGGAGTATGTCATTGTGGCAAACACAACCACAAACACCATTATCACCGTTATGCACATGCTGGTTGCAGGAATGTAGAACCTTACATCCACTCCCTGAAGCATGCTTTTATATATCAGGTATGTTATTCCAACAGCTACAGGCAAGCCGTATATGAGGGCCTTGAGTCCATAAAAGACACTCTCAAAGCTGACCATTTTTCTAAAACCTTTGGATGTCATGCCTACCGAACGGAGCATGGCAAACTCTCTCGTACGCAGCTCCATATTGGTTGATATGGTGTTGAATACATTGGCAACGGTAATTAGGGATATGAGGATTATAAATCCATAGGCAAACACATTTATTATCGTCACTATGTTTCTCGTATTAGCCAGTATTTCAGCATGGTTGGACAATTTGGATGTGCTTAGCCCTTCTTCCAGCAGTATTTCCGCAATCTCCTCGGCCGCCTTGAAAGGATTGTCTGACGTAAAATACATGGTCAGGTTAGTATCCCACATATCCTTATATTCAGCAAACACGCTGTCTTTTATGGATTGAGGAATCATTACCGTTATGGAGTTGTAGTCGCTGTAATGTCTTATACCTATAGGGGTATCAGAAACATATTTTCCTATAGCCAGTTTGACAGGCTCATACCCTTGCTCATTGTCTATTGTCACATCAATTTCTTTCACAACCTCTTGCTTTAGGATGTTTTGGTCTATCATCCTCTCCTGGGTATAGTCAAAATATTGCTGACGATCCACGACAAGACAGCGAGGGTTTTCTTCATCGAAATACAGGGCCTGGTTTTCACCAATTTCCTTCAGGAATTCCTTGAAGGTAACATCATCCAAATAATACAGGCTTATAAATATGTCCAGATTGTCCCCATCAGACAGAAATCCATGACTTTTTATGAGATTATAGTAATCGTCATCAACCTTGCTCTTTGGCAGGGTTAATCTAGCATACATGTTGTTAATCACACTGGACTTTTTGATGCTGCCAAGTCTTGTTATTCTTTCATACACGGCTTGTGTTTTCTCATCAAACTTGTCATTTAACCCTGTTCTGTAGGACAAGTCGTAATTCAGATTCTGGTATACTGTTGTCACGCTGTCAATCATGTAGCTTGACAAAGACGAGGCTGATATGAAAAGAACTATGCTGACAAAGAGCGATATGACAGTGGAACTGTATCTTTTTTTGTTTCTCTTGATGTTCTTTAGGGCAAGATCCCCTTCAATACCGAAAACTTTCCTTGTTATTCTCCAGGTCTTTACATTCCTCGGCTTCATCTTTATATCCGCCACCTGACGAATAGCGTCCATTGCAGATAGCCTTGCACAGCGTCTTGCAGGAATGTAGGCGGATAAAAGAATGGTGATAATACCTGCAACGGCTGCTACAGCAATCGATGCCACTGAAACGCTCAGAGTAAAACGTACAGTGCTGTTTGCACTGGCAATGGACTTGAAGGTATCTTCCAGAAGATTTAGAGTAACTCCAATTCCAAGAATACCTGCCAGAATGCCTAGGGGTATGCCGATAACGCTTATGTATAAAGCTTCATAAAATACAGATGCCTTGAGCTGTTTTTTAGTAGCACCAGCACCGGACAGAAGTCCATACTGTCTCGTTCTTTCACTAACTGATATTGAGAAAGAGTTGTATATGAGAGAGATGGAGCATGTCATGATAAGCACAAGCAAGATTGAGCCAATACTGTAAAGAACTGCATTCAGGTTGCCTATGGAGCTCACTCCCATGAACCGGAGCAGCTCGCCATGATAGCCAAAATCTCCTTCAAGCTTTAAATCTCCAACCACTTCATATACTTTTGATGGTTTTTTGACCTTGAAAAACAAATCAAATTCATTGTCTGTCAGACTCGGGTTGTCATTGTACGTTATGACGGTGTATCCCGGAGAAACATACCTCTCAAAGCCAGGACGTTCACAGATACCGACAACAGTATAAGTCTTTGCAGTAAAGACATCCAGGTATTCTTGTTCCTCCAAATCCTCCAGTTTTATATACGGATTGGACTGAGTAAGTCTGTATCCGTCATGTGTCATTCTGTGACCTATGTCCAGGGTAATCCTGTCCCCTACAGCAAACTTGACACCCCCATTGGTGTATATATGACTGGGAATTACAATTTCACTTTCGTTTTCGGGAAGACGACCTTCAATAACTTTTAACGGAAACGATTTAAAGGTGTCCTCGGTGAAGGATACAAGAAACAGATAGGGCTTGTATTCATTCAGCCCACCGTCCAGATATGCATATCCAATATTGCACATCACAGAGTAGCTGTCCACATCGCTGCTTTCTTTAACTTTGCTCAGATCGCTTTGTGGTGCACTATATATTCCAACATGCCAGTCGCCATCCTGTTCAATTATCAGATTAATCATATATGACTGCAAGCTGGATATAAATGTGGTAACCGCAGTTATCATTGAAAGGGACAGTATGACACCTATTATCGTAACAAGCGTCCTGGTCCTGTTCTTTTTTAAACCTTGAAGAGTAATGCGTTTTACAACATTCATTTTTCAACACCCCGCACAATCCTCTCATCGCTTACGATGCGGCCGTCTTCAATGCTGATTATTCTGTCTGCCTGCAGCGCAATACGCTCATCGTGAGTAATTATAATCAGGGTTTGATTATATGTTTTATTGTAGTATTGCAAAAGTTCAATTATTTCCGCTGAATTTTTGCTGTCAAGGTTTCCTGTTGGTTCGTCGGCCAGGACAAGTGCCGGGTTGTTTATCAGCGCCCGACCTATGGACACCCTTTGCTGTTGGCCACCGGACAACTGGTTTGGCAGGTGTCTGGTACGGTCGGATAAGTTAAGTGTACTGAGCAAATTGTTCAAATGGTTTTTGTCTTCCTTCCTTCCGTCAAGCAGAAGGGGCAGTAGTATGTTCTCTTCTACATTTAGAACTGGTATCAGGTTGTAGAACTGATATACAAGTCCTATGTTTCTTCTTCTAAATATCGCCAGATTGTTTTCATTTAGGCTAAATACATCTGTGTTGTTGATGTACTCTTTGCCTGATGTGGGATTATCCACACCTCCAATTATATGAAGAAGCGTGGATTTTCCTGATCCTGAAGGGCCAACCACAGCAATAAACTCTCCCTTTTCAACTGACAAGGAGACTTTGTCAAGAGCCTTTACCGCTGTGTTCCCTTTACCATATATCTTTGTAACATTTTCAACTTTTAAAATCACCATAATGCACCTCTTTTTGATTTATTTGCTGGGTACATTTTATTGCACTTAAGTGACAGTTGAATGACAGCAATTATTACAATTTTGTCACACAACGGTTTTATACAGACGTATCATGAATTTGCACCCCTTGTTCTTTTGGCTTTCTACTATTATGTTTCCGTGCTGCGCGTTTATTATGCTTTTTGCCATTGCAAGACCGATGCCTGTGCTTTCAGCAGAAGCATTTTCTCCACGGTAAAACCTGGTAAAGATATGCGGCAAATCCTTTTTGGATATTCCCGCTCCGTTATCCTTGATTGTCAGCTCATGGTACAAAGGATTATCCGAGTAATCTATTTCAATCCTTCCCTTTTGCGGAGTGTGCTCAATACAGTTCTTTAATATGTTTATTACCGCTTCACAAGTCCAGTTAAAATCACATTTTAATTTATCCTCGGAAGCAAACTGCGTGACCAATTCAATCTCTTTCGACTCCATGGGTGCAATAAGTGCAGATTTTGCTTTCTCAACTAAATCAGACACATAAATGTCCATTTTCTTCATTGTAACAACCCCTGCATCCAATCGGGACATTTTCAGCAAGGTTGATACAAGCCAGTCGATTCTTTCCAACTGAACAATTATCTGTGAAACAAACTCTTTTCTTTTATCTTGAGGCAGGTCCGGGTCATTTAGTATCTCACACATAATAATCATCGATGTAAGAGGTGTTTTCAATTGATGAGATATATCTGCCAGCGACTGGGACAAATACAATTTTTCTTGTTGCAATCTTTGGTTGTACTCAGTAAGTTTTTCGGTAACCTTGTAAATCTCGTTTTTCAGGATGCTCAGCTCGCCTTCCTTATTGTCCCTTACATCCAATCTAAACTCACCATTGCTAATTCGGTTAATATACATTACCAGCTCTTTTATTTTGCGGTATCTGAGAAATGTAAATCCAAAAAACAGGGCATTAAGGATAATTGTAACTATAAGAACCATCCATCCAGCTACAGCATTCATGAGTGAAGAGATTAATACAAAAACCAGGCAGACAAGTAATTGGATGATCATAAACTTCTTAATCTCGGGATTTCTCAGCATCATTCTATAATATACCCTCTTCCTCGGACCGTTTTGATTATTTGAGGATTCTGAGGATCGTCCTCTATTTTTTCTCTCAGCCTTTTTATATACACTGTCAATGTATTATCATTGACAAAGTCTCCCGAGATATCCCATATGCTCTCAAGCAGATTATTTCTGGTCATTACCATGCCTTCATTGGTTATGAGTTTCAAAAGAAGCTTGTACTCCTGTGCAGTGAGAAAAACCTCTTTTCCATTTTTGTAAACTGCACCGCGATTCAGGTCCACAACAACATTGCCATACTTTTTAATATTGTCAACAGTATCCTTTACTCCGCGTCTCCTCAGCACACTGTTGATGCGGGACATGAGCTCCCTTAGACGAAAGGGCTTGGTTACATAATCATCCGCACCAATGTCAAGCCCCATCACCACACTGGCTTCATCGTCTCTTGCAGTAAGAAAAATAATTCCGGTATTCCACTTTTCCTTTATAGCCTTGCAGACCTCATAACCTGCACCATCAGGTAAAGTAATGTCAATTAGTGCAATGTCATATTCAATGCCCTTTATTTCCTCCAGTGCCGTCATTACATTTCTGCATACTTTTACATCAAACTGTTTTTCAAGAGCGTATGAAAGACCCAGTGCAATGGTTTCATCATCTTCAACTAGCAACAACTTCTGTTTGTCCATGGTCTCACCTGCCTGCCAACATGATAAGCGATAAGATTATACTATTGTTGCCGTGAATAATCAATTAGGTCTGAGCAAAATGAAGACTAAAAGTTAGATGTGTCTAACTTTTTACAATTATTAATTTTTCGGAATTGCATTGACAGTATATAAAGCGCATGGTAATATTCCAAATCAGTTAGCATATGCTAACTAGAATATGGAGATGATAGCGTGACAGACTTTGTAAGAACCAAAGCCAAAGCAATTACAATAATTTTACTTATCGTTTTATCCCTCATATCTTTAAGCATTGGAGCCAAAAGCTTTATGTGGTCTGGCGTTCTGAAAGGAGAAGCCAATCACCTGCAAACCTTGTTTATAAGCAGATTGCCCCGACTGTTGAGCATATTGATAACCGGCGCGGGACTTAGCATATCAGGCCTGCTCATGCAGACCATAACCGGAAATAAGTTTGTATCACCTACAACTGCCGGCACCATGGACTGGTGCAGGCTTGGAGTCCTGGTAGCAATCCTTCTTGCAGGAGAGCAATCAAAATTGCTAAGAATTCTGGTGGCTTTTATTATTGCTTTTTTGGGCAATCTCATATATATAAGTATTACTCAAAGAGTGCAGTATAAAAGTGCGGTTATGGTCCCTCTGATAGGTCTAATGCTGGGAAGTGTTGTAAGCTCCCTTACCACCTTTATTTCCTACATGTATAACATAATCCAGAATGTTTCATCATGGCTCCAGGGAAACTTCTCGCTGGTTATTAAGGGGAGGTACGAACTCCTTTACATAGGAATGCCAATGGTGGTAATAGCATATCTGTTTGCGGGCAGATTTACCATAGCAGGCATGGGTGAAAGCATTGCAACAAACCTTGGACTGGATTACAAAAAGACAGTGCTTCTGGGGCTGTTAATAGTCTCCTTTCTTACAACGACAATTGTAGTAACCATTGGAAGCATTGCTTTTGTTGGCCTGATAATCCCCAACATTGTTTCCCTTTATAAAGGTGATAATTTGAGAAATTGCCTTTTTGACACAGCAGCCTTGGGAGCCTTGTTTTTGCTTGTATGCGACATAATTGGTCGTGTGGTCATCTACCCCTATGAAGTATCCATAAGCGTGGTAGTCAGTATTTTGGGCAGCATTATCTTCTTGATATTAATATTTGCCAGGAAAGGAAAGACGATCAAAAATGCCTAGGTATGCCATGGAAGCAGTAAAAAAACATAAGAAAACAATTACAATAGCAGCGTTTTTTACATTTGTGCTTGTCTTGACTGGCGGCTTGTTTTTGTTCCAAGGTTTAACCATAAAGAATGCGTATTTCTTCTTTCCCAGGCGCCTTGTCAAGATAGCGGCGGTTTTGCTGGTGGGATACTGTGTAAGCTATTCATCGGTAACCTTCCAAACAATAACCAACAACAGGCTGCTGACACCATCAATTATGGGCTTTGATGCTTTGTACATGTTTATACAAACAGTTATTGTCATGTTTTCAGGTCAAAAGAAAATTGCCATGATGAGCGGGTACACAAATTTCTTTATCTCTGTAATCGTTATGATTATTTGCTCGTTTGGCTTGTTTCTAATATTGTTCCGGGGAAGAGAGAAAAACATTTACTTTCTTCTCCTTACCGGCACAGTAATTGGCTCTTTGTTTGGCGGCTTGTCATCTTTTGTGCAGGTTCTATTGGATCCTCATGAATTCTCCATACTGCAAAACAAGATGTTTGCAAGCTTTAACAACATAAACCAGAATTTGCTCCAAGTAAGCGCTGTACTGGTTGTTGTGACTATGCTTCTGACAGTCAGGGATAACCCCTACCTGGATGTCGTTTCACTAGGTCAAGAGCATGCGGTCAACTTGGGAGTAAATTATCGCAGGGTGGTACTTAAGAATTTGATGATCACAGCAGTACTGGTTTCCGTATCAACAGCTCTTGTAGGACCAATTACCTTTTTGGGAATACTTGTTGTCAGCATCACCAGAAAGGTAACCACAACATACAAGCATACAGCAAGAATTGCAATGGCGTTTCTGACAAGTGCAACTCTTTTGGTTTCCGCCATGTATCTTGCTGAAAGAGTTTTCAAGTTCAGCGCTCCGATTAGCGTCCTTATTAATTTTGCAGGTGGAATTTACTTTATTTACTTAATATTGAAGGAGAGAAAAGCATGATTAGGTCTGAGAATTTAGTTAAATCATACGGTGAAAAGGTTGTTTTGGACAATGTAAGTCTCAACCTTCCAAAAGGAAAGATGATTGCATTTATAGGTGCAAATGGTGCTGGAAAAAGCACTTTGATTTCACTTATGAGCCGTATTGTTCCAAAAACAGAAGGATGTGTTTATATTGACAACATGGAACTCCAGCAATGGAATAATAACGAGCTGGCCAAACGAATCTCCATATTGAAGCAGTCAAACCACCTAAATATCAGACTGACAGTAAAAGAGCTCATAAGTTTTGGAAGGTTCCCATATTCAAAAGGTCGTTTGACAAAGAAAGACAACGAGATAATTAACCAGGCAATTTCTTTCTTGGGTTTGGAGAATATCCAGCACCGCTATATCGACGAACTTAGCGGAGGGCAAAGACAAATGGCATACATAGCTATGATAATTGCCCAGGACACGGAGTATGTTTTCCTTGATGAGCCGCTTAACAACCTGGATATGAGACACTCGGTACAAATAATGAAAGGGCTGCGCAAGCTTGTTGACGAGATGAACAAGACCATCATGGTTGTAATCCATGACATAAACTTCATCGCATATTACTCAGACTACATAATAGCCATGAAGGACGGCAAGGTGGTGAGTCAAGGATATACCAACGAAATTATTACAAAAGATGTGCTTAAAGAGATATATGGCATGGATATTGATGTGCAAAGCGTTAACGGAAAACCAATATGTTTGTATTACAACTAATGCATTTTAAATGATTATTAACTGAATCGAGGAGGAAATATAAATATGAAAAAGTTTTTTATGGTATTGACAGTAATGCTTCTGACGCTTGTTGTCTTGACAGGATGCGGTTATCTTTTTAACCCACCTGAAGATGCCAATGATGGCGATGATAACGAGAATACACAAATCAAAGTTGTGCATAACAAAGGTGAATTTACTTTAAACAAGGCAGCTAAAAAAGTTGTAGTTTTTGATATGGGTGCATTGGATACAATAGATGCCCTTGGTGCTGAAGTTGAACTGGGTGTTCCAACCAGCAGCATCCCCAACAGCTTGTCCAAGTACAAAAATGCCAAGGATATGGGCACGCTTTTCGAACCCGACTTGGAGGCCATATTTAACTTTGAACCAGATGTTATAATAATAGGTACAAGACAGCAAGACTATTATGAGCAACTAAGCGAAATAGCTCCAACCATGTTTGTTGATTTGAGACCAGAAGCATTTATGGAAGACTTCAGGAATAATACTAAAAACATAGCTTCAATGCTTGGCCTGAGCAACAAAGCCGAGGAGATATTAAATGAAATAGATGCCAAAATTGAAGATTTGAAATCTATGGCTGATAATTCAGACAAAAAAGCACTTATTCTTCTTACCAACGATGGCAACATTAGTGTTTATGGTAGGGGTTCACGTTTTGGTCTGATTCATGACGTTCTGAACATTAAGACAGCGGACAGCACCATAGAGGCTTCAACGCACGGACAATCGGCAAGCTTTGAGTATATTGCACAGGTTAATCCTGACATTATCTTTGTTGTTGACCGCACTGTTGTGGTTGGAGGAACCGTTAATGCCAGCGATACTCTGAACAATGATTTGGTTAAATCAACTAATGCAGCCAAAAACAATCTGATTGTTTACCTTGATCCTGATGCATGGTATCTTGCAAGCGGCGGTCTGAATACAATGGCAGTAATGCTGAATGACGTAGAAAAAGCATTTGAATAGAATTATGACCTACGCAAAACCGGGCGGTATGCCAATGTCATTAACTTAAGAGATCGCAATACATGTTTTGTTGCGATCTCTTAGTTTATTTCAAAT
>JAAYLF010000407.1 GCA_012522035.1 Clostridiaceae bacterium | reverse complement strand
CTTGCTGTAATAACTGACGAGAAAAGTGACCTCTCGAATGTTTTTGAAGAGATTGGATATAAAACAGGTGTATATACTGTAGAATATATAAATAAAAGGGAATTGGGGGAAAAGGACTTAAAAAATTTTGACTGCTACTGCATCCTTGGTGGTACCAGTGAGAAGCCTTTTTCCCTGAATGCATCTTCCAGAATAGTTCTTGAAAAGGAAAGGGAGAAAGGCAAGAAGTTTTTTGTAGAGTATTGTCTTAGTATAGGGGATGTGTATTCTGCTGAACCTGTTAAAACCAGGTTCAGCAGACTTGTTTACCTGGGAGAAGATTTAAATGATACTTTGTTTTATGAAGATATTTTGGATGACCAGTGCAATGATTTTTCCCATACGTATTTCAAAGGTGCGGAATCTTCGCCGATTCTTGTTTATAAAAGGTACATAAACTCACATTCAAAAGCATCATTGAATGATGATGAAAAGAATGACATAACAAAATGGGCTTTGTGGAAATATGATGACAACACCCTTGTTTGCAATTTCCGCCTTTGCAATTTTATAAAAGCAAGATTCTCTCCCATGAAGAAGTGGCAGTCGCTGGTTTTGTGGCTTGTGTCTTGGCTTTGTGATAATCCTCTTAATGTTGATTATGCTTTTGAAACAGCATATACTAACAGAAGCGACATGGAAATCAAGGACTTTGATGAGGCTGCAAAAGAAAGCTTTCTTCTGGGCATTGACTGGTTCCATAATGCCAACATACTCCTTGATGAAGGCAAGGAAGGAGTTTTGGAAGGATTTCACCATGACATAGATGCAAAAGGTGTGCAGAAAGTTGCAGATACCGTAAGGGCGGATTGTGCAGGGGAAACCTCTGGAGCGTTTTTTGTTCACCACTTGCTCACCGGGGATGCCAAAAGCCTTGAAATTGCCAACAACCTTGAGGATTTCTGCTACAACAACATGCAGATAAAGGAAGGTATGTACAAAGGCATGATAAGGTGGACCGAGGTTGCCTGGGGTGTGTGCTATCAGGATGATGTGGCAAGGGTTATCATGCCGACATTGCTGAGAAGCTTTTGCACCAAAGGTACTGCAAAGGACACCGGACACCTTGATGATGTGGTGGAGGCTCTTAGGTTTCTTGTCAGGACAACGGGAACTGACGGTCTTCGTCCCGGAAGAACGGATCTTTTGTATTTAAGCGATGAGGAAATGAACAGGATAAAGAACAATCCTGCCAATTTCCCTTCTGCCCATTACAATGCCTTTTACCATGCAACCCTTCTCATGGCATACAAGTTGACCGGAATAGAGGAGTTTAAAGAAGTTGCAGTTAGAGGACTTACCACCCTTATGACCAAATATCCTGACTTGTACAGAGAGCAAAGTGAGACCCAGGAAATGTGCCGTCTTGTTCTTCCGCTTGCCTGGCTGTACTTTGTCACAGGAGAGGAGAAGCATAAAAAGTGGCTGTACAGGGTTTGTGAGGATCTAAAAAAACTGCGTCATTCCTTTGGCTCATATATTGAGTGGGATACGGGTTATCGTGCTGCCAGAAGCCGTAAAATTGATTCGGAGTGTTCTCTGTTGACGAAGAACGGAGACCCAGTGTCAGATCTTCTGTATTCTGTCAATTGGCTGCCTCTTGCATACATACAGAGTTATCTGATAACAAAAGATGAAATGTTTTATGACATGTGGAAGGATATTACAACGTTTTTTATCAAATCCCAAATACTCAGCAAAGACTCTAACCTGAATGGTGCATGGGCAAGAGGATTTGATCTTGAAATGCATGAGGTTTATGGAGTTCCCCATGACGTGGGCTGGGGTCCTTGGGCGATTGAATCAGGCTGGACTGTAGCTGAGATTTTGATGGGAATAGGTTACGGTCTTATGGTTGATGAAATCAAGCAATATTACAATGAGTGAATTATGATGGATGCAGACAGATTGAAAAGATTTCTCAGGGAGTTGAAAAAGAAGGAAGTCAGAATGACTTGCGGTCTTTTAGGTGTCGAGTGTGTTTCGATGTCTTATGTGTGGGATTCGTTTTTTGACCTGAAAAAGCCGTATAAAAAAGGGGCAAGATACACCCTTGATGAACTTCTCTTTATGAGTGATGCAGAGTTTGAGGAAGTTGTTGACGAATACTTCTTTGAGATTGTAGACAGACTAAACTACCATGTACAGCATGTTCTGCATCCTGTTCTAAAACTACCGATAAACTCCGACATGGAGACAGTAAAGAAAAAATTCAGGGAACTTGCAAAAGAAATGCACCCTGACACTGGTGGTTCAATCGAAGAATTTCTTGCCCTTTACGAAGCTTATGAGCTGTTCAAAAGAAAAAGGTATTAATTAAAGGCATCCATGCTCATATAATATTTTCCGCATAATGAGCACTGGTACAGATGGCTTGTTATCTGCCCTTTTTCAAGTTTGTCTTTCAAATCCCATGAAAGAATCTGACATTTCAGCAAAAACTCTTCCAAAAGGCCAGCATCTTTAAGTTCATTCAAGCCTGCGTCTCCTACATATGTACACAATCCACAGCAGCACGCAGGCCAGAATTCCACATTACATTTTTCAACGGGCATATCTGTAATTTTCGACGATCTTGTTTTGATTAGCTGCATATTTACATGTTTCTTTTTTAGCTCTTCCTTTTTGCTCATCAATATTCCTCCCAAACCCATTATAGCACATGGAAGAAAAATATGGATATTGGGAGGAATAAGTTTTATGAAATCGGGGAACCTTGAATCGTTATTTCACAAAGTTCAAATTTACCTGATCGCATGGAAGCGCTGCCAAACTTGGTGAAGTAAAGTCTTCCTT
>JAAYLF010000052.1 GCA_012522035.1 Clostridiaceae bacterium | reverse complement strand
GTCATCTACCCATGGCACTCTGAAAATTATCTGTCTTTCCGGCTCCACAAGTCTTTCAAGTATTTTTTCCTTCTCGATCTCCGGATGCTCATTTATATATGGCTGTAGGGTGGGCAGAATCTCTGTCAAGGCTTGATGAAATTCTTTCTGGTTTGGGTTCTTGCTTATTGTTTCCTGCAAGATTCTTTCTGTATAATTCAAAAATATCACTCCTTTGTGATTTTTGGGATAAAAAAAGACGCCTACCAACGACTGAACCAATGGTTCAGTCGTTGATAAACGCCTTTGTTTATAAAAAATAATTTATCATAAAATGGGTCTTATGTCAATAAATATTTTTTGTGTATTTTTTTACAATTAATTTAACGATGACCTTGCGTTGATTCCGTTTGCAAGCAAGTATTCTTTAAGTTCCAGCACGCTGTAATTCCTATCCATTCTGGGAGAGTAGAGCATGCTGCTGATAATTCCAGCAGATGCATCGGTGCTTTCAAAAAGGGACTTCAAATGCTCGGACCTTCCAGCACCTCCTGAAGCGATAATAGGGATGGATACTGCTTTTTCTGCAAGTTTTATCAGGTTAAGGTCGTAACCTTCCATGGTGCCGTCCATGTCTATACTGTTAAGACAAACTTCACCAGCTCCCAGCTCTTGCCCTTGCCTTATCCATTCTATTGCATCCATGCCAGTGGCAGTTCTTGCACCATCGATGAAAACCTCGTATCCGCTTTTGGTCCTGCCCGTCAATTTAACCTGGGTTGACAGAAGCATGCATTGGGAACCAAAGGCTTTTGCACCATCGGTGATTATTTTGGGATTCCTTACAGCCATGGAATCAATGCTGATTTTTTCGGCTCCTGCTTTAAGGGCTGAATACATGTCATCAAGGTTTCTTATTCCTCCGCCAACGGTAAAGCCGACAAAGACGCATTTTGCCACTTTCCTGACCGTTTCTATGTCTATAGGGCGGTTTTCCCAACTGGCAGTAATATCGTAGAATATGAGTTCATCAATTTGTTCTTTGTATATTCTTTCTGCCAGAACTTCAGCAGGTGAGACATATATGTTGTCCTGGAATTTATATGCTTTTGTAACATTACCATTTACTATATCAAAGCATGCTATAAGTCTTTTGGTAAGCATGATTTTACTCCTTTGTCAAATGAATAAAATACTCAAGAAGAGATAGTCCTGCAGCACCGCTTTTTTCCACATGGAACTGGGTGGCATAAATATTTTCTTTATTAATTGCTGCAGTGAAGGGAACACCGTAGTGTGAAACACCCCAGACCACCGACTCGTCTTCAGGCAGTGCATGATACGAGTTTACAAAATAGAAGTAGCTGCTTTTCAATGAGTAGGGGATGTTTTTTTGAAATGTAACCTTGTTCCAGCCCATTTGGGGAACTCTTGTCAGGTTTTGATCGAACTTTACAACGCGTCCTTTAAGCCATCCCAGGCAGACAGTGTTCTCTTCCTCGCTGAAATCAAAAAGAATCTGCAGTCCTACACAAATACCCAAAAAGGGTACTTTGTCAACAAGTACCGCTTTTTCCAATTCAGAAAGAATATTCATTTCCAGAAGGGAGTCGATGGTGGCTCTTGCACTTCCCACTCCCGGAAGAATTATATGTGTTGCGTCTTCTAAATCGGATGGAGTCCGGCAAAGAGATGCTTTGTATCCCATGTGTTCGATTGCATTAAGCACACTGGGAGCATTTCCTGCCGCATAATCAATTATCTTGATCATATGCGCATCACCTCTTGTCAGACTCTGATATCCATATCATTTACTAAATAATCCTTGTTTGCATCTAGTATGGGACGAACGATGTCCAAAAACTCGTAGGTTTGGAAAGATGCTCTGCCAATAAGATTTCCAACATCGATGAGTCCTTCCAGCTCTTCCTTGGAAAGACCAAACATAGGATCCTTTAGTATTCTATCCATCAGATCGTTTTCCTGACCTTCCAGTTTTATTCTTCTGGCAGCTTCTACCGAGTGCATGCGGATGCGTTCGTGAAGCACTTGTCTGTCGCCGCCCTTTTTAACACAATACATGAGTATGTTTTCTGTTGACAGGAATGGAAGCTCCTCTGATAGATGCTTGTCAATCATCTTTGTATACACTTTCAATCCTTCGACAATATTGATATACAAACAAAGAATTCCGTCCACTGCCAGAAAAGCTTCAGGTATTGCGATCCTTTTATTGGCAGAATCATCAAGGGTTCGCTCGAACCACTGGGTGCTGGCAGTAAGAGCAGGGTTCAAGGCATCCACCATGACGTATCTGGCCAGGGAAAAGATTCTTTCACTTCTCATAGGATTCCGTTTGTATGCCATGGCAGAAGAGCCTACCTGCTTTTCTTCAAAAGGCTCGTCAACTTCCTTCAGGTGAGACATAAGACGGATATCATTTGAAAATTTGGCCGCGCTTTGTGCAATCCCGGAAAGTACTGACAGAACATTGTAGTCAACTTTTCTTGAGTATGTCTGGCCGCTTACAGGAAAGGTCTGTGAAAAGCCCGTTTTTTCGGAAATTCTTTTTTCCAGCTCCTTGACCTTTTCATGATCGCCATCAAACAGGGAAAGGAAGCTGGCACCTGTTCCGGTAGTTCCCTTGCAGCCAAGTAGTTTGAGATTTCCAAGAGTGAATTCCAGCTCTTCGAGGTCCATGACCAAATCCTGCAGCCATAATGTTGCCCTTTTCCCTAGTGTGGTGGGCTGGGCTGGTTGGAAATGGGTGTAGGCAAGACAAGGAAGGTCCTTGTACTTGTCGGCAAAATTGTATAAAGAGTTGATGGCGGTAACCAACAACTCCTTGATTCTTAAGAGAGCGGAACGCATGAGAATTATGTCCGTGTTGTCGCCAACGAAGCATGACGTTGCTCCTAAGTGTATAATTGGCTTTGCTTTTTTGCACTGCTCTCCATAGGCGTGAATGTGTGCCATGACATCGTGCCGTATTTCCAACTCCTTCTGTCTTGCCACCTCGTAATTGATGTTGTAGATATTGGCTTTCATTTCCTCGATTTGCTCCTCTTCAATTGGAAGACCAAGCTCACGTTGGGATTCGGCAAGTGCCACCCAAAGTTTGCGCCATGTGGAAAACTTGTTGTCGTCAGAGAAAATGTGCTGCATTTTCCTGCTGGCATAGCGTTTCCCTAATGGGTTTTCATATCTATCCGTCATCATGTTCCTCCTTTTTCAGTCTATTACACTGTACAGAATTTCTGCGTAGGTAGGCAGTGTCCAGTGCTTTTTGCTTACTATTGTTTCCAGCTCATCCACTGTCTCTCTGAGCTCGTTCATTGCAGCCAGGACCAGGTCGTGGCTGGCTCTTGCATGCTCAAGCTTGCCTTTGATACTCCTGACTGACAGTACTTGTTTTTCAAGTTTTTCAAGTCTTGTGAAAAGGGACTCGGCAAGAGTGGAAAGCTTGTCAAGAAGGTGTTCTTCCAAAACTGTACTGACTGCCTTTCCGAGGACCTTTTTGCTTGACAAAAGTTCTGCAAGTTCCTTTTCGTAGCAGATGACCGCCGGTATTACATATTTCTTTACCATGTCCAGCATGGTCAGTGCTTCAATATTTATTGTTTTTGAGTAGTTTTCCAACAATATCTCATACCTGGAGCATACTTCCTGTCTGCTGAAAACACGATGTTTTGTAAACAGGTTGATGCTCTTCTCAGAAACGAATGCAGGAAGGGCATCCGGTGTGGTTTTGAGATTTGACAGCCCTCTTTTTTCCGCTTCCTGTACCCATGCTTCATCATAACCATTGCCGTTGAAGATGATTCTCTTGTGCTTTTTTATTGTTTCCTTGATAATTTTAATCAAATCTTCCTTGAAGTTGCTGCTTTTCTCAAGAATGTTTGCAAACTCGCAAAGCACATCGGCAACTATTGTATTCAGTACAATGTTGGGACCTGCAATGGAGAAGGAAGAACCAGGCATTCTGAACTCAAACTTGTTGCCTGTAAAGGCAAAAGGAGATGTGCGGTTTCTGTCCGTGGTGTCTTTGGGGAAATGTGGGAGTACCGTTGCCCCAATTTCCATAAGAACCTTTCCTTTGCATGTGTACAGTGTATCATTTTCGATAGCGTTTAGAATCTCGGTCAGTTCATCACCCAAGAATACTGAAACTATTGCTGGAGGTGCTTCGTTTGCTCCCAGACGATGATCATTGCCTGCACTGGCCACCGAGACTCTTAAAATATCCTGATATTCATCCACCGCTTTGATTACTGCTACAAGGAAAAGAAGAAACTGGGCATTTTCGTGCGGTGTGTCTCCAGGCTCGAAAAGGTTTATACCTGTATCTGTTGTGAGGGACCAGTTGTTATGTTTGCCGCTGCCGTTTACGCCTGCAAAGGGTTTTTCATGCAGGAGGCATGCAAGGTTGTGTCTTGATGCAATGGTCTTCATCATTTCCATGACAAGCTGGTTGTGGTCTGTTGCAATGTTGGCTTCATTGTATATGGGCGCCAGTTCATGCTGCGATGGTGCAACCTCGTTGTGCTTTGTCTTTGCAAGTATTCCCAGTTTCCACAACTCTTCATCCAAATCATGCATGTACTTTGAAACTCTGTTTTTTATAACTCCAAAGTAATGATCTTCCATTTCCTGACCTTTGGGCGGACGGGCTCCAAACAAGGTCCTTCCACAGTATAACAGATCAGGTCTCTTTTTGAAAACTTCCTTATCTATGAGAAAGTATTCCTGTTCAGCTCCAACGGATGAAACAACCCTTTTTACCTCCGTGTTTCCAAACAACCTCAGTATTCTCAGTGCGTGGGTGTTAACAGCCTGCATGGAGCGGAGCAGCGGGGTCTTTTTGTCAAGAGCCTCTCCGCTATATGAACAGAAAGCTGTTGGAATACAAAGGGTTTTGTCTTTTATGAACGCATAGGATGTGGGATCCCAGGCTGTATATCCTCTGGCTTCAAAGGTGGCACGGAGTCCTCCTGACGGAAAACTTGATGCGTCCGGTTCTCCTCTGACCAGGGATTTCCCTGAAAACTCGGTAATTACCTTGCCGTTTCCGTCCGGAGCAAGAAAACTATCGTGTTTTTCAGCGGTTATTCCTGTCATGGGTTGGAACCAGTGGGTAAAATGGGTAGCTCCTTTTTCCATTGCCCAGTTCTTCATGGCATTGGCAACAACATTTGCCACATTCAGTTCCAAATGTGTTCCGTTGGCAATGGTTTTTCTTAATGCTTCGTATGTATCCTTGGGGAGCCTTTCCTTCATAACGACGTCTCCAAAAACCATACATCCAAAATTATTCTTCATGTTGTCCTCAAACATATTTATCCCCCTATAACAAGCAAATATTTGCCTCTTTACATGTTTTCACTGTTTCCTCATCCCAAATGGAAACCTGGACTTCTCCAATATGGGCTTTCTGAAGCAGCAGCATGCACAGTCTTGACTGACCGATTCCGCCTCCCATGGTAAGTGGAAGGATGCCCTCAAGCAGCATCTTGTGGAAATCAAAGCTTCTTCTTGCATTGCAGTCTGCTTTCTCAAGCTGCTCATCCAAGGACTTTGCATCCACTCTTATACCCATGGACGATACCTCAAAAGCACATCCAAAAACATCGTTCCAGAAAAGAATGTCTCCATTCAGTTTCCAATCGTCATAGTCAGGAGCTCTTCCGTCATGTTTTATGCCGGATTTGAGCAAATCTCCAATCTGCATGATGAAGGCGGTTTTGTGGTCCTTCATATACATGTTTTCCCTTTCTTTGGGATCCAGATTTGGATACATGTCTTCCAGCTCCTGGGTAGTAACAAACGATACATCTCTGTCAAGCTCTACTGTAATGGTTGGATAAAGCTTTTTTATCTCATCCAAAGTATCACAAATTGCATTTACAATTATCTGTACCGTTTCTTTCAGATATTCGGTATTTCTCTCATGTTCGGAAATGACTTTCTCCCAGTCCCATTGGTCAACATAAATGGAGTGAAGATTATCCATGACCTCGTCGCGTCGTATGGCATTCATATCCGTATACAGCCCCATTCCTGCAGGGAAATTGTATTGGTACAAAGCCATCCTTTTCCATTTGGCCAGGGAATGTACTACCTGTGCAGTTTTCCCGATATGCAGAATATCAAACTCGACAGGTCTTTCGATTCCGTTCAAATCGTCATTCAAGCCGGTTTCGGGCAGCACAAAAAGGGGTGCTGAAACTCTCACAAGATTCAAGGTGTTTGCAAGATTGTCCT
>JAAYLF010000406.1 GCA_012522035.1 Clostridiaceae bacterium | reverse complement strand
CTTTTAAAACTCCTCCACATGTGTTACAATACACAAAAACGGAGGTTCGGAGGTTCTATTATGAACAATCATACAGAGGAACTCAGAAAAAAATATATTGAAAATCCACCTGAAGGCTTAACTGCTAAAGACATTAAAAAAATGAGTGATGACGACCTTTTGGATATGGATTTCTTTCTACACGAAGATGATGGTCTGGAAGATGATATCGAGGAAGACGGATTTTTTATCTTCTAGTCAAAACTCACCCCTTGATGTATATATTTTGCATTTTTTCCGCTTTCTTCCTTATGCCGATATAGAGCAATTTCCTATAACATCAAAAAGGTATCCCAAAAATCGGGATACCTTGTTTATCTAAGGAATTATTGGTTCTTGTAGTTCTTTCCAGTGTATTGCTCAAAAACCTTCTGAGTTATGCGGCCACCAATGGAACCGTTTTCACGTGCTGTTTTGTCGCCATTGTAGCCTTCTTTCAGATCAATACCAAGTTCTTTAGCAACTTCGAACTTCATCTGATTGAATGCAGATTTATTTTTGTTGTTAGCCATATTATCACCACACTTACTTGAATTTTGTGTTGCGATAATATTATGCCAACTCAAACATATTTTATACCTTTTTAATCAAGACCAAGCCATGCAAGTATTTTCCTTATGAGTCTTTTGAACCAGCCAACTCTACCCATGTCTTCATCGGCGACTATGTCGACTCTGCCAATTTCCTCATCATTCAACTTGTAGATTACTTCTCCAACTACTTCACCTTTCTTTATAGGTGCTTTCAGATTTCTGCTCACTGTAACTTCTCTGGTTATTTTGTCAAACTCTGATTTTTGAAGAACAATCGCAAAATCACTTGCAGTAGCTGTCGCTATTTGTTTCTTGACTCCATCCTTTATTGGCACTCTTCTGACAAATGTACCTGCTTCGTCTATCACCCTGTATTCAAATTCAGCAAGGCCGTATTCAAGCAACTTTTTCAGTTCAGCTGCCCGGTGACTTTGGGTTTCCACACCAATTACAACAGCTATTACCCGCTTGTCATCAACAGAAATTGTTCCAATGCCAGCATAACCATCTTCTTTTGAATAACCTGTAATTAAACCATCACTTCCATTGTAGAATTTAATCAGATGATTTGACGATACCATCATTGTTTTTTCCTGGCCAGTGGACCAGTGATCAAACTCGCCATATGTCTTAATTGTGTAATTCAAAACTTCCGGATAATTCTTTATCAAATGATAAGACAGTATGGCAGCATCATTTGCAGACATGTAATGTCCTGCTTCAAGGCCTGCAGAATCGGTAAAGAATGTATTCTTAAGTCCTAACTCCAGCGCCTTCTTGTTCATCTTTTCCACGAAACCTTCTTCGCTTTTCCCTATGTAATGAGCAAGGGCATATGCGGCATCATTTGCCGAAGCAATACATATTGCTTCAATTGCCTGCTCCACCGTTATTCTCTCTTTTTTGCCTGCATCCAAGAACACTCTTTCTCTTCCTACGGATTTATCTTGAGCACTTTGCACAACAAGAAATTCCGCATCCAGTGATGTTTGGCCGTTACTGATTGCCTCAAAAGCAAGATAGAGTGTCATTAGCTTGACCATGTTGCCAACAGGGAATTTTTGTGTTCCGTTCCCTTCATAAACAATGGTACCTGAATCAAAATCCAAAAGAGAAAAACTCTTTGCACTCAAGTTTTTCACATCAGCCTTGGAATATATTGAGTTTGCATCGGTTTGAGAATAACCTGTCGCAAAAACACCTGCATAACCGGTAAAAACCATAATCATGCAGAGCAATAAAGAAAATACCCTTTTCTTGTTCATAGAAATCACACTCCTTCCTCAAATTCCCAGGCGTTGTTCAATATGTCTAATACATTATCAATGCTGTCAAAATCGGTATATAACTTCGCAAGGCATTCGCCCTTTTTTACTCTATCGCCAGACTTCCTTGTCAAAACAATACCGGCCGATGGATCAATCACTCCATCTTTTACAGTTCTTCCTGCCCCTAGCAAGCAAGCTGCATTTCCTATTCTATAAGAGTCGATACTCTTAATCATGCCACTTCTTTCCGCTTTGTATTCAAATACCCTTTTTGCCTGCTTGAACACAGAATAATCTTCGACAACTCTCTCATCACCATTCTGGCTCCTAACAAACTCACGAAACTTTTCCAAGGCCTTGCCTTTTTCCAACACTTCTTTACACAACTTCTCGGCTTCCTCATACTCGATATCCTTGGCCAATGATACCATATTTGAAGCCAATTTGATTGAAATGCTGTAAAGATCTTCAGGTCCGTTTCCTTTCAATGTTTCAATCGATTCTATTACCTCAAGAGAATTGCCAATGGCATATCCAAGCGGTTCATTCATATAAGATATGACACTAACAGTTTTTTTGCTCATGGAAAGACCAATCTCGCACATAAGGTCTGCCAAAACCCTTGCTTCCTCAATGGTTTTCATAAATGCTCCTTTTCCAACCTTTACATCCAGCACTATGCAGTCGCTTCCTGCAGCAATCTTCTTGCTCATTATACTGGATGCTATGAGTGGAATACTGTCGACTGTTGCAGTCTGGTCCCTTAATGAATACAGCAATTTGTCAGCTGGGGCAAGGGACTCCGATTGACCACATATGGCAATGCGGTTCTTTTTTACAAGATCAATAAATTCCTGCCTTGACAGACTTGTTCTGAAACCAGGTATGGATTCAAGTTTATCGATAGTACCGCCAGTATGGCCAAGTCCCCTACCTGACATTTTGGCTACAGGTACATCCAGTGCTGCAACTATCATTGCACATATTAGTGTGGTTTTGTCTCCAACACCACCTGTGCTGTGTTTGTCCGTCTTTTTGCCAGGTATCGAATCAAGATTCAGAACCTCGCCAGAATTCACCATCCATTTGGTAAGATTTACGGTTTCTTCCTTGTCCATTGAGTTTATTGCAATGGCAATTAAAAGAGCAGAGGCCTGATAATCAGGTATGTTTCCCTTTGTGTACTCAAGCACGAAATATTTGATTTCGTCTTCACTGAGTTTTTCTCCATGTCGTTTTTTATGAATAATGTCATACATTCTCACAGGAATCATCTCCAATTCATATTTGCCCACATTACGGCAATTATTGTTTTGCCATCAGTAATTTCCCCATTTTGAATCATTCTCATTAATTCATCAATTTTGTATTTTCTAACATAAAGAAATTCTCCTTTGTCTCTGTTAGGGTTACCATCCTCAAGGCCTGTGGCAAGATATATGTGGAGCATCTCGGTGCAATATCCAGGAGTTGCATAAAAGCTGACAATATGTTTGACTTCTTTTGCTATCAGACCTGTCTCTTCAGCAAGTTCTCTTATGGCACATTTTTGGGGGTCTTCCCCTTTCTCCACCTTGCCTGCAGGAATCTCTATCATCTCTCCACCTGTAGCAATCCTGTACTGAACTACCGTATATACATACCCTTCTTCATCAATAGCACAGATGGCCGCACCACCGGGATGTGAGACAATCTCCCTTCGTGCAATCGTCTCATCAGGCAGTTTTACCTGAAGTACATCAACATTAAAAACCCTTCCTTTGAATATTTCCTCTTTTGATATAACGGATTCCTTCAAATCTCCTTCGTAAAAACCACTGTTCTCATTCTTTTTTTTTAGTAATTCCTTTATTGCATTCACCGCAAGTGCATCACAGCGGTTGTTGTATTCATTGTCACTGTGGCCCTTTACCTTGTGCCAGGTAACCTTGTGTTTTTGACAAAGAGCGTACAATTCCTGAAGCAGGTCCACATTTTTCAGCTCATTCCCCTTGTCCCTCTTCCATCCATTCTTCTTCCATGCATATATCCATCCTTCATTAAAGCAGTTTACAACATATCCACTATCAGAATATATGTCAACTTCACATTTTGATTTCAACATCGACAAGGCTTTAATTGGAGCCATTAGTTCCATTCTGTTGTTGGTTGTATTGTCCTCATATCCCCATATTTCTTTTTTATGCTTGTCGTATATAAGTATGGCCGCATATCCTCCCGGACCTGGATTTCCCGAACATGCACCATCTGTATAAATCTGAACTTTCTTCATTTTCACCTTATCCTTTACCCAATACCTTTACTTTTTCTCTTACCGCCACCATGGCTTCAAGAACCGCATTTCTAAAACCTGCATTCTCCAATGCGGCAACTCCTTCTATTGTTGTTCCGCCAGGCGAACACACCTGATCCTTCAATACAGCAGGATGAATATTTTTCTCAAGCATAAGCTTTGCAGTTCCATACATGGTTTGCAAAGCCATTTTGTAAGCATCATCTCTGCTGAAACCTGCACGTACAGCTCCGTCAGCAAGAGCTTCAACAAAAAGGCATATGTATGCAGGTGAGCTGGATGTAACGGCAATCATTTCATCAATCTGCTCTTCTTTCAAAACGGCAACCGTCTTTCCAAAACTTGAAAATAATTTTTCTATATATTCCTTGTCATCATTATTTACGTTATAAAAGAACAATCCTGTAAGGCCTTCTCCTACTACCGCGGGCAAGTTAGGAATTGTGCGGACAATTCTAGCATCCTGACCCAAAACATCTAGAAACGTACCTACTTCTACTCCTGTAGCTATGGATACAATTATTTTGTCGTTGCATGCATCCTTTAGATTTAAGAAAAGTTTCCCGACTACATCAGGTTTTACTGCGACAAAAACAACATCGGAACCACTCACGGCATCAACTTCGCTGCTGCATGAAACACATCCTGTTTCATCACAGAGATCATTTACCTTTGAAGGATCCTTGTCATATACTTTTATATTTGCTATCTTCTCTTGACCTGATGCAATTCCTCTTATTATTGCACCGCCCATATTTCCACAACCAAGGACAGCTATTGTTCGCATAAATTCAACACCTTTTTTTATTTATTATACACTCAAAACAATATATTTTCAACAACAGCAGTTAATTTATGCCATTTAAAAGGTCTTTACAATTTATTTCATTTGTGATAAAATTCATATTTGTTTCGGGGTGTAGCTCAGTTTGGTGGAGCGCTTGCTTCGGGAGCAAGAGGTCGCAAGTTCAAATCTTGTCACTCCGACCACAGTTCCAAGGTCTTTACAACCATTTTCATATATGATATAATACATGTCGGCGTCGGGGTGTAGCTCAGCTTGGCTAGAGTGCTTGCTTGGGGTGCAAGAGGTCGCAAGTTCAAATCTTGTCACTCCGACCAACAGCGCAGAAGCGCACAAATAATTACGCACTCACTTTTGTGAGTGCGTTTTGCTTTATATGTGGATGCTGCCGAATGCTATTTGGCAGCATTCTTTTGCACTCAAAGCAAAAACCAATCTTTTATGATATAATCTTCATATATACACTAAAGGAGGGAGCAAGACATGAATAAAATATTGTTCTATGGAATGACAGGTGAAAAGATGTGTTTTCAGCACATACTGCTTAATGCATTGGATTTGGCTGATAGTGGTATTGAAGTAAAGATTATTTTCGAAGGTGCTTCTGTAAAACTTGTATCATTGTTTGAATCAGAGAAAAATCAGCTGTACACAAAGGCAAAGAATCAGGGATTGATTGCAGGAGTTTGCCTTGCGTGTTCAAAGGTTTTGGGCGTTTACGAGAAAAATGTAGAATCCGGACTTACTCTCTTGGATAATATGAACGGGCATGCAGGAATGAAGAGGTACATTCAGGACGGATACCATGTTGTAAGCATGTAATTATTTGCAAGGAGGAGACACATATACTTTGTATAACAGGACATATATTGCGATAGACTTAAAGTCCTTTTACGCTTCTGTAGAATGTATCGAAAGAGGACTGGATCCCCTTTCCACCCACCTGGTTGTAGCAGATGAAAGCCGTACTGAAAAAACGATATGTCTTGCCGTTACGCCATCTCTCAAAGCCTATGGAATTCCAGGCAGACCCAGGCTTTTTGAGGTTGTGCAAAAAGTTAAAGAAATTAATGCACAGCGTCTTTCCAAAGCGCCAGGTGGGAGCTTTAAAGGTTCTTCCTTCGATGACAGGGAATTAAAAAATTCTCCCCACCTTTCCCTGGATTATATTGTTGCACCTCCCAGAATGGCCTATTATATCGACTACAGTACTAAAATATACAACATTTACCTTAATCATGTTGCACCGGAGGACATTCATGTCTATTCCATCGACGAAGTATTTATAGATGCAACAAACTATTTGGACACGTACAAGCTAACAGGCCGTGAATTTGCGACCAGAATTCTGCTTGATGTTCTAAAAAACACAGGTATTACTGCGGCTGCTGGAATCGGCACAAATCTATACCTTGCAAAAGTTGCAATGGATATACAGGCAAAACGCACCCCCGTGGACAAACACGGTGTCAGAATAGCTGAGCTTGATGAAATGAGCTATAAAAAAGAACTGTGGTCGCACAGACCATTAACAGATTTCTGGCGCATAGGTAAAGGATATGCAAAGAAATTGGAAGAGCACGGTCTGTATACCATGGGAGACATTGCAAGATGTTCTTTAGGTAAACCATCTGACTATTATAACGAGGACTTGCTTTACAAACTGTTTGGCGTAAACGCAGAACTATTGATTGATCATGCTTGGGGCTATGAGCCATGTACCATTGAAGATATTAAATCATATAAACCAGAAACAAACAGTCTCTGTTCCGGTCAGGTATTGACAGAGCCTTATTCTTTTGTGAAAGCAAGACTCGTTGCAAGAGAAATGGCAGATCTTCTCGTTCTTGATTTGGTGGACAAAAGACTTTTGACAGACCAGATTGTGATGACAGTGGGATATGATATTGAAAATCTTGCTAATCCAGAGATAAGTAAGTCATACAAAGGGCTAATCACTACAGACATCTATGGCAGAGCCGTTCCAAAATCAGCAAGAGGAACGATAAATTTGCCAAAACAAACTTCATCATCCAAAATGATCACTGAAGCGGTAACGGATCTTTTTGATAGAATTGTGGACAAGAATCTGCTTGTCAGGAGAATTACAATTTCTTTCAATCGTATTGTTGATGAAGAGAGCAACCAAAAAGAGGCGTATTGCGAACAGCTGGATCTGCTTTCATATTATGACACTTTGCAGGATGGATTGGATTTGGCAAAACAAGAGGAAAAGGAGAAAAAGATACAGCAAGCCATACTGGATATTAAAAGGAAATATGGAAAGAACGCTGTTATTAAAGGAATGAACCTGGAAGAAGGTTCAACTGCCATGGATAGAAACAGACAGATTGGAGGACATAAGGCATGAGCAAGAATTACGATGATATTATAAATCTGTCCCGTCCCCCATCAAAAAGACCAAAAATGTCCAGGCAGGAAAGAGCTTTTCAGTTCTCCCCTTTTGCCGCCCTTACAGGCCACGACTCAGCTGTTAAGGAAACGGCAAGACTTACAGACAAAAGAATAGAGCTTGACGATTACATGAAAGATGTAATAAATCAAAAAATCAGATTAATTGCAGAGTGGATAAGCGATCAACCAGAAGTGTCAATAACATATTTCAAACCTGATGAAAAGAAAGCAGGCGGCGTATACGACAGTGTAAAAGGGTATGTCAGGAAAATTGATGAGTACAAAAGAACAATAACAATGTCAGACAATACAACAATTCCTTTGGATGACATAGTTGAAATAGAAGGTCAACTGTTTAATATGTTTTGTGATTGATATAAAAGCGGCTATTTGCCAATGTCATTAACTTAAGAGATCGCAATACATGTTTTGTTGCGATCTCTTAGTTTATTTCAAATCTTAAATTAACTGGCACGGTATTTTATTGATCCTTCTAATACACTTTATCTTTGTCTTGT
>JAAYLF010000405.1 GCA_012522035.1 Clostridiaceae bacterium | reverse complement strand
TTAATCGATTCGAGAAGGGACAAAAATTTCTCATGAGGTTAAGCTCTTCGCAGTTCAAAAGAGAGCAATCGTCTATGACTTCCGATGATGAAATTATTGAGATAAAATTTGATCAGACCCGTATTAAACCTTATCGAAATACAAAGTTTGCAGAGAAACTACGTACTTTTTTGTTGTTTTATGACAAGGTATCTGCAATAATGAAAACAATGTTGGTTGAAGCAGGAGGTTGTTAAATGTCAATCTGTTATGGCGAGAGTCTTGTATGTACTAGTGGCATTAATGGCGATATGTTTTTTATCTCATCCGATAAAACAACACTGGTATTGTCTGATGGTGCATCAGGGGCAGGTAAAATGGGCAAAGTGGTAATGTCCGAATGTTGTGTCAGGAATATAAAAGAGAGTCCTTTTTCTTTATCCAACCTGTCTGCAAAAGAGTATATGGAAAAGATGGTATGGAGAAGAAACAATGAACTGATTGACATATCACAAAAAAGCCAAACCCTAACTATTGGTACTCTTTATATTTGTGTGATTGACAACAATACGGCAACTATTGCAGCCATTGGTGACTCACCGGCATACATAATACATGATAATACTGTTAAAAGGGTGGCAAAGCCGGTAAAGAGGTACAAGAATATTGTGGATTTTGGCTTGCTTACCGAAGAGCAAATAGAAGAGTATATTGGGAGTTTGCCTGATTGCATGTGGTCTTTGTTTGATGTCTTTATTCCCATGGTTGTTCCTGCCTATGCAGTAGAAGAAATTGAATTGAAGGATGGGGACATTGTTGTTTTGTGCTCGGACGGTGTAAGTGATTATGTAAAACCGGAGGAATTAATGGAGATTGTCAATCCGGACAACTTGGAAGAGAGTGTGAAACATATAGTCAACCTTGCAAATGACAGGTCGATCAGTGAAAGAAACAAGGTTCAGTATGATGATATTACCATTGTTATATATATACACCAGGTAAAAGTTTAGAAAAACCCAACCTTTTTCCTCTTATATGTGTCTATAGGGTAGCGCTAGAAAAAATCTTTTCGAAAAGATGTTGATGTAAAGGATGATGCATTTGCTATATTATGATCAAAACGACGAAACACTGGTTATGCTGACGCTTGCAGGAGAGCAAAGAGCTTACGAAGTTCTTGTTGCACGCTATGAAAAAATGGTAATAGCTTCCGCAAACTCTGTCACACATAATCAGTTCATGGCCTAGGACGCTGCCCAGGACGCATTTGTAACTGCATGGATGAAGCTGAATGTATTGCGGGAGCCTGCCAAGTACAGGGCATGGGTCTGCCGCATTGCAAAGAATTGTGCAAAAAACATGGTTACAAGGTACCGCAGTTTCCTCAGTCTGGAGGAAGTAGATCGTTTCAATTTAAAAGATGAATATTATGAGGATCCTCACTATCTTTATGCAGAATCCGAAGAGAAGGAAAAACTTCATAATGGCATCGGAAAGCTGCCTGAAAAAGTAAGGGATATTTTAGTGTGCGCAATGAGGAGCGATTTAAGGAATTTATGGAACATGCCAGAAAACTAATGGAAAAGAGCTGATTTGAGCGGGCATGCATGCCCGCTTCCAATACTTCTTTAAGATTCCCGTGCTTTTTTAGTTGATACTATCCATGAACCCATGTTGTGACGATCACTGCCCGAAGGTTTGAGGAGTGCGTTATTTTTTAGTGCTTTATCATAGTAAATTCGTTGACATGCCCTCCGTATGATTGTATAATTGCATACGAAAAAACAACTATAGGGGGAACACTTGATGAGCAAAGAAAACTACAACGCATATGAACATGCGCAAGCGCAGTTTAACAGTGTGGCAGCTAAAATTGGGTTAGACGAAGCGACTTGCGAACTGTTGCGTCAGCCAATTAGAGAATACCATTTTACCATACCAGTGAAGATGGATGATGGCAGCACAAAAGTATTCAAGGCATTTAGAATTCAACACAACGATGCCAGAGGACCTGCAAAGGGAGGTATACGTTTCCATCCAAATGAGACGGTTGATACCATTAGGGCATTGTCCATGTGGATGACCTGGAAATGTGCTGTTGTTGACATTCCGCTGGGTGGAGGAAAAGGCGGCGTCATATGCGATCCAAGAACAATGTCTGAACGTGAGCAGGAACAGCTTTGTCGCGGATATATTAGACAGTTGGCAAAAAATATTGGACCTAACATAGATGTACCGGCACCTGATGTTATGACAAATGCAAAGCACATGCTTTGGAT
>JAAYLF010000404.1 GCA_012522035.1 Clostridiaceae bacterium | reverse complement strand
CCTTACATACTTCACCATCATTCTAAATGCCATGCTTTCCATTACAAGAATATTTACGGTATTCTCCAGGTCCATTGCTTCTGCCAATAGGATTCAGGAAGTTTTGGAAGTAGAGCCGTCTGACACAACTCCTTTTGAAGACATCCAGGAAAAAGACGATGAGTATTTCATTACCTTTGAAAACGTGTCTTTTTCATACAACAAGGTAAAGGATGATGTTTCAGATATTTCCTTTGAGATTAAAAAGGGTGAGACTCTGGGAATTATCGGGGCGACAGGTTCTGGAAAAAGCACACTGTTAAAACTGTTGATGAGATTTTACGACCCTGACAAAGGCTCCATAAGAATTGATGGCAAGGATGTAAGAAGCTATGACCTTAAGAATCTTAGAAAAAGGTTTGGAGTTGTATTCCAAAACGATGCTCTTTTCAGGGATACAGTGGCTGAGAATATTAAGCTTGGAAGGGAAATCAGTATTGATAATATTAACAGGGCGATAGAGCATGCCCAGGCTTATGATTTTGTAAAAGACTTAGGACTAGATTTTATGCTGTCCATCAAGGGTGCCAACTTCTCCAGCGGACAAAAGCAAAGACTCTTGATTGCAAGAGCGCTGGCTGGAAGGCCTGAAATATTGATACTGGATGATGCATCCAGTGCTCTTGACTACAAGACGGATGCATCGCTGCGAAGGGAACTCAAGAAACACTACAGGGATACTACGACAATTATAATTGCGCAGAGGATAAGCTCAATCAAGCATGCTGAAAGAATTCTTGTTTTGGATGAAGGAAGGATACTGGGTTATGGAACACACGAGGAACTGATTAAATCCAACGAGCTTTATCAGGAGATTGCAAGCACGCAGATGGGAGAGATGCCGGTATGAAGAAAAGAAAGCATACGGTCATTAGACTATTGCAATACATGAAGGATTTCAAATGGCATCTTCTTCTGGCGCTTTTGCTTACCATAATTGGCAATGCGTTCAACCTCATTGGTCCCATGATGTCCGGTAAAGCCATCAGCTATATTGAGCCGGGGAAGGGTAGTGTCATTTTTGAAAAAGTTTTTCAAATAGCTGTTTTGATGCTTGTTGTCTACCTTTTGTCCTCGATTCTTACGTATCTGTTATCCTTGCTCATGGTTTACATAAGCCGAAAGGTTGTTTACAAAATGAGGAAGGATGTGTTTGAGAAGATAACAACGCTTCCAGTAGGATTTTTCGATGTGAATCCTACGGGAGATATAATCAGCAGGATGTCGTATGACATAGATACAATTAATACTTCACTGTCCTCGGACCTGGTACAGATCTCCGCCAGCTTTATAACCGTCATTGGATCACTTGTCATGATGCTGGTGATATCACCACCTCTGGTGCTTGTGTTTGCATTTACAGTGCCCATCTCCATATTTTTAACCAGGTTCATAACAAAAAGAACCAGTCCTCTTTTCAAGGAAAGGTCTGCTCGACTGGGTGAATTAAACGGTTTTGTGGAGGAAATGGTAACGGGTCAGAAAACCCTTAGGGCATACAACAGTGAAGAGTCTACCATTGACAAGTTTGTGGACTACAACGAGAAGGCTGCCACAGCCTACTACAAGTCGGAATATTACGGCAGCATGACAGGCCCTTCCATAAACTTTGTCAACAACCTGTCTCTTTCTCTAATCAGTGTGTTTGGTGCCATTATGTATCTATACAGAATGATTAGTCTTGGAGATATTGCATCTTTTGTTTTGTACTCCAGGAAGTTCTCAGGACCGATTAATGAAATGGCCAATATTGCAACAGAACTTCAATCTGCCTTGGCGGCTGCTGAAAGAGTCTTTCGTTTGCTTGACGAGGAGCCTGAGAAGGAAGATTCCAAGGATGCCATTGTTCTTGAGGATGTGGAAGGAGATGTGAAACTTGAGGATGTAAAGTTTGGATATACAAAGGACAAGTTGGTTATAAAGAATTTGAATTTGATTGCTCCCAAAGGAAGTTTGGTTGCAATTGTGGGGAAGACTGGTGCGGGAAAAACAACCCTCATAAATCTTCTTATGAGATTTTATGATGTGGATGATGGAGTAATACTTGTTGATGGTGTTCCTGTTGAAGACATAACCAGGGCGAGTTTGAGAAAGTCTTATGCCATGGTGCTTCAGGATACCTGGCTTTTCAGCGGAACAGTCTTTGAAAACATTGCGTATGGGAAGGAAAATGCAACAAAAGAGGAAGTCGTGGAAGCTGCAAAGGCTGCAATGATACACTCCTTTATTGAAAAGTTGCCAAAGGGATATGATACAGTCCTCAGTGATGATGCTGCCAACATATCCAAAGGACAGAAACAGCTCCTTACTATTGCACGAGCCATGCTGATAGATGCAAAAATACTGATTCTTGACGAAGCTACATCCAATGTGGATACGAATACCGAGATTAAGATTCAAAAAGCAATGAGAAACCTGATGAAGGACAAAACCTGCTTTGTTATTGCCCACAGGTTGTCCACCATAAGGAATGCTGACGTGATTCTTGTGGTGGATGAAGGCAACATTGTAGAAATGGGAACCCATGAGGAGCTTCTGAAGAAAAAGGGCATGTACTACGAGATGTACTATTCCCAGTTTGAATAAGGAATGTTTACATAAAGGACACAGGACAAAAACCAGAAATTGCTGCTGATAGCAGCAATAACGTTGTAACTGCAGAATAAGAGATTGATACTTGGCGAAATGGACTTACATATTATCATGTTTATGATGTATAAATCCTGAATGCGCATGCATTCAGGATTACAAATATTCTTTCAGTTTTTGGATATTGTGTTCTTCGAATTTTAATAGACGTTCCATAAGGTCGAGGATGTCCTTGTCACAATCTTTATGCTCCTTTAGATTCCTTACCGCATTAATGATTCCCATCATGCTGCCAACCATAAGCATTTCTGCAATATGGGATGTGGATTTGTCGGTTAATGTTTGAAAGTTTGTCATAAGGTATGTCTTGATCTTGTCGAAGGTATTGATCCCTTTTTCGTCATATCCTCTTTCGTTTAATTTCTGCTCTGCAAGTTTTCTTATCTCTTTGTACTCCCGGTATTGTTCTTCCAGCTGCTTTTTGAAATTATCATCCTCTGTAATTTCAATTAGCTGTTTCATTGTATTTACTCCCATCTGAGAGTTTTGATATATGTTGTTTAGAAGATCCGCATCTTTTTTCATGATATCCTCCTGAATTTTTTATTAGTATGCATTTTTTTTTGGGATTGTATGCAAAAAATGTTTGACACGACTGTTTGTTAGTGATAAAATACTAAAGGATTTAAGAAGAAGTCATCCGCTTCTCACCTTGGTGCCGCAGGCAGCCCGGGTTACTGACAAAGGATATTAAATGTATCTTGTTTTGTTTGAGTTCAAGCGGATTAGACTTTATTCTAATCCGCTATATCTTTTTGGAGGTGTCTGCTATTAGCAAGAATGAACTGATGATAAACGAAGAAATCAGAGACAAGGAAGTAAGACTTGTCGATGAGACCGGAACATCCCTTGGGATTGTTTCTGCGAAGGAAGCGATGAAAATTGCTTATGAGAAAAACCTGGATTTGGTCAAAATTGCACCGAATGCGAATCCGCCGGTATGCAAGATAATGGATTATGGAAAGTACATGTTCGATTTGGCCAAAAAGGAAAAAGAGGTCAGAAAGAATCAAAAGGTTGTCAATGTCAAAGAGGTTAGAATTGGTCTTGACATAGGCGAACATGATTTTAATGTAAAGGTCAAACAAGCAATCAAGTTCCTGAAGAGTGAGGACAAGGTCAAGCTGACCGTCAGGTTTGTTGGCCGAGAAATGAATTTTACAGACAGAGGACACGAACTGATAAATCGATTTGTTGAGTGCGTGTCTGAGGTAGGAACGATGGAAAAGAAACCAAAACTCGAAGGACGACGCATGTCTGTTATCATCAATCCAAAATAGCAGAT
>JAAYLF010000403.1 GCA_012522035.1 Clostridiaceae bacterium | reverse complement strand
CCATATAATATACACAATCATATTGGTTTGTCCATGAGGTTTTGAAAAGTAAATATAAAAATACAGTAATAATGTTGAAAATGCATATTTTCGTTTAGTTTCTTTATACATTTACTCTTTTTTTAATAGTAGAATAAACAAAAAAAGAAAGAGGGTTGAATTAATGAAACGCATTACCATTTTAACCTTTTATTTGCTTTAATTTTTTCACTTGGAGTTTTTGCTGAAACAATCACATTAACATGGGATTTTGAGGATGCTACGGGAGACACTCATGAAACCTCTGGCATATTTTCTGAATCCTGGTTATACAAGTTTCGCAATCCAAACGAAGACGTAAACAAGGTTATCGACAAAGACGGAAACAAAGTATATCAAGTAGGTGCCCTTACCCAGCTGGTATACAAGGACAAGCTTGAAGATCCATACACTCTTTCATACAGACTGCAAATGGGTCGCCTGTAGTCCAATTTGAACAACGGTGTTTTCATAAGAGCAGCAGAAATGCCTGAAGTTGATGGCAAGACCGTCCACTTTTACGATAGTGACGGAATCCCACCATCAGGAAGCTGGATCTATACAAGCGGTCTAAGCATTGTTTTCAAACACCTTGGTTCGGGAGACAACCCAAATCCTTCATTAAGACTAAACTTTAAATCTTACGATGACAATACAGAACAGTATCCTATGAAAGTAAACAATCAATACGTTGACATATCACTTCCAGAAGGCACCAACCTTGCCAACTTCCATGACATTAAGATAACAGATGACGGTACAACCATAGAAATTTTCTTTGACAATCAAAAGCTTGCAACTATAACAATGTCGGATGTAGGCTCATATCCGGATGACATTCCTCACAAGGATGTGGAATTCTACAAGAAAGCAGTTGTAAAGGATGCCAACGGAAACGAACTTGCCAATTACGACAATGTTCGTCTGGCCAAATCCAGTGTAATCTGCTTTGCTTCCAGGAATGCACAGCCACAAAACTTCTCATACAACCTTGACAATGTTGTTCTGACAATCGAAAAAGAAGATGCGCCACAGAATCCTGAGACAAGCGATGCACTTAGCATTATGGCATACGTAATTTTCATGGCTTTCATATCTGTTCTTGTTAAGAGAAGATTTGCATACAACTAAAAAATGAGGCTTTTTGCCTCATTTTTTTATCAGCTAATTAGAGTTATTGTTGTTGTCATGGAATATCTGGTCAAGAACAATTACAAGGGCCAGCATCAGCACCTGGTCTTCACCATCGTCAATTGATACCTTGTAGGTATCCGTCCATGAGAAGAACTTCTTTGATACAGTTGCTACCACTCTTCCATTCTTCCTTACATTAAAATCGTATGCAAACACACTGCCGTCCACATCAAACCTGCCCAAATCGCTCTCAATATACAATTTGGGTCTGAAGAAGGAAAACTCTCTCTTTACCATGGCAACATGAACATTGTTCATATATATGTGGTACTCCGGAAGAAATCTGAATATCTTTTGTTCAATGTATACAAGTTCCCTGTTCTGCAAATCCAGTATTCTCAGTTTGTTCCCTATAGTAAATATCTTGCCATGCACATAGTACATATCTCTGTCATTCATATCCTTTATGGCAAACTTGTCGCCAAAAGAAAAAATCTTCTGTCTTATCTTGTACTCCACGCAATACACCCCCTATCTTTTGCGTCCTTTTAATGGATTTATCCTGCTAATGCTTGTCAATAAAGCCAAAGCGGAAAGCAAAAGCAAAAAGACCACATTCACCGCTACCAATGTTTTCAATTGAAAAGCAGTTACACTAAAGATATTTGTGCCTGTTGCTCCTTGTAATGCAAGAGACATTGCTCCCAAAAAGGCTATAAACGGGTTAAAGTAGAAGGCATTGGCAAAATCCGGATAAACATTTCTCTGACTCAAAAAGAACAGCTCTGCATAGCCGATCACCAGCGACAGCACAAAGATAAGGAAGATGGTCAGATAAGCCATTATGGAGCTTGTGACCGTCCTTTTAAAAACCGTGGAGTAAAACATGCCAATGCTTCCTGCGGCCAAAGATACCAGAAAATAGTACAGCATGACTGTTACAACCGCCATGGGGGTTACTCCTCCAAACAAAAATGCTATGCTGTACAAGGGAATTGATGCTATGAACATCAACAGTATCCACAAAAGTGAAGAAACGAGTTTGCCAAGCACAATCTTTGTAGGGCTCATCTGAGTGCACAACAGAAGATCCAGGGTCTGCTTTTCTCTTTCTGAAGATATTGCGCCTGCGGTAGATGCGGGTGCTACCAGAACAATTATGAAGAACTGCACAATCGAAAGGGTGTAGAAGATGACAAGACCCACCTCGCTGTAATCCGCAGTATTATATCCATAGCGCATCGTACTCAAAGCCATGGATGCAAATATTAAAAGAAAAACAACCAAAATGAAGATATAGACAAGAAGAGCAATAGGCGATCTCCAGCTTCTCATCCTGATTTTCATTTCCGAAGATATTATGGGATTATTCAATTTAATTTTCATTGCCAATTACCTCCAGGAAGATTTGTTCAAGGGATTGAACCGTCTTGCTTATGGACACTATCCTTACATCAGATAGTGCAAATGCTTTTATGAGTTTTGACATGTCTTCGTCCGTACCGTTAAAAACTGCTTCTACTTTGTTTCCTTCCCTAACCATTTGTCCCACATAATCATTGGTGCGCATTACTGCAACTCCATTCTGCAGATCCTCATCAGTAAGGAAACCTATAGTAATTTTTGCCCGTCTGCCCATGGCTTCCATTATCTCATCCATATTACCTGATACCACAGACTTTCCTCGTGAAAGAATGCAGACTCTATCGCACATTTCGGAAAGCTCGGGCAGTATGTGGGAACTTATGAGTATGGACTTGCCCTGGGCTTTCAGCGCCTTCAAAATGAACTTCATTTCCGCTCTTGCCTGAGGGTCCATGCCCGATGCAGGTTCGTCCAGAATTAGAAGCTTGGGATCGTGGATAAGGCTTCTTGCAAGACACAGTCTCTGCTTCATACCTCTTGAAAGAGTATCTACATATTTGTCCTTCTTGTCTGACAGGTTTACAAGCTGCAGCAGATCTTCTATTAAAGGAGCTCTTTCACTCTTTGGAACATTATGGGCGTCAGCGTAAAACTCCAGATACTCATCCACTTTCAAGTTGTCATACACCCCGAAAAAATCGGGCATGTAGCCTATGAGTTTTTTTGCTTTTGCCGGATTCTGCATAATTGAAATGCCATCTATGTAAGCTTCTCCTGCAGAAGCATTCATAAGGCATGCCAGAATCTTCATAGCAGTGGTCTTGCCCGCGCCATTAGGACCAACAAAACCATATATCTCGCCTTCCCTGACCTCTATGTTCAATTTGTCCAGAGCAAGGAAATGACCGTAATATTTTGTCAAATTAACTGTTTTCAACAACATGGTATCGACCTCACTTATTATCCGAAAATTCATACGTCACCGATTCTATAGTCAGCGGCTGACTCTTGTCGACGGGCTCTATTCTAATATGGAAAAATACATATTCGCTGACAGGTTCATAAACATAGCTTCTCCTCAGAGAGTAATCCCTGTAAGAGTACTTGCTTATTGTGAATTCAAAAGGTGATATTCCTCTACTAATGTGCTCCACGGTACTGGTGTCGAATATGAAGTTGTTTATGACAATTTCAACATTCTCCGTTGTGTTGATGTTCAAAACAAGGTTCTTGTCATGAACATACTCCTTCGGTACACTTATCTCGTAAAGGGCATAATGCTTGGAATCATCAAGAACCACACTGTCGCCCTTGACATCTTTTACAAAGCTGAAGTCCTCAAGAAAAACAGGCAGATATTTCTCCTCATCCTGCAAATCCACATATCCGTGCAGGCTTACACTTTGATGAACCAAAGTGTTGTTGTACGCCTTGGTTGGTTTTCTGCCATTTATCTTGACGTTCACATCAGGTCCGTCAACAACAAAACCTGCAATATGCATCTGCGGTGACATGGAAAACTCGGTGGCCCCAAGTTTTTGAGAAAGCAGCTTTATGAGAAGGGCGGCTTTCACTCCTTCTTCTCTACCCAACTGGGAAATCAAGCTGTTGATTTGCGTATTGCCGTAATAGCCGTAATATCCATAATAGCCGTTGTCTACATTGAACATTGCCATTACCCTGTTGCAGATCCTGTCAAGATAAACATTCTGCATGGAGCGAACAGGATTGTAATTCATATCCACGGTATCAAGGTATTTGAAATAGTCGATGGTATGAACCTTGTCATAAATCGTTACAACCACCTTCTCCAGGTCATAACCAGTATTGTTCTTCAGCCTGATTATCATGGTACCATTATCCCTTACTATGAACTCTGTTTCTATTCTTCCATAGTTCTCTACATCCGCAACGGACTCCGCATTGATAAAAGACCACATGGTTGCACCTTTGACTGTTACGCTGTTTTTGACATCCTGTACGATTTCAATTGGTCTGGACTCATCACTTGTCATATAGCGGTCTGATTCATACTCCAACAGATTTGAGCCAAAAAGCGCATCATTGTCATAGGAAATCTTGTAATCTCCATTGGAAGAGGTCATAACAGTTGTGGCAACATAGGCAGGCTTTTGCAAATCCGAATAAGGATTAAGCTCGACAATCGTCAGGGTGCTTGCCATATTGCCTCCCCCTCTTGACCAATAGCCATACATAAATATGGTTACTGAGAATACTACCACTACGATGGGTATGACGTCCCACATCAGTTCCCTTTTGTCCTTTTTCTTCAATATTGCATAGGAAACAGGACCAACGATCAGCATGTATATTGCAATAATTACTACTATCAGCATTATTGACGGCAGAAAGTTCTCACTAGCATGGCCAAGTATGCTGGAGAAGGAGTTTCCCGGGGGATAGTAGTACTGTCCTTCATCAAAAGCTGTAAGAACATGGGTATTGTTCAGGAGGAATTCAAACATATATTCAAAATTATAAGCCCAACTGGTAAATTCACTATCAGACAAGGAAAAAGTTAGGTAATACAGGTTGTACTTGTTGTGTTTGTAAGCAACCGGTACACCCTTTGTCTCACTTAACAACTTGAGATTTTTGTCCTTTATTTCAATAATATTCAGTGATACTTCTCTTGGAGTGATGCCTGGCTGGCTGTATCTTGATACCCATAGCATAACGTTTTCTTTGGTCAGCTCACCCACATTGTTTTCCACATATTCACTCATTCCAGAAAAAGCATAAGCACTGACATTTCCAGTACCGAATATTACATTTCCACCGGTCTTGATGTAATAGTCAAGCACTTCCTTCTGCTCTCCTGTAAGTGAAGTTATATCAAAATCATTGACAAAAATTGCATGAAAAGAATCTATTGCAGCATTGGCAACGGGAAAATTGTTTGCATCAAGGGCCTCCACGCTAACTGCGCTGGTCACATTATACTTGCCAAGCTGGTTTGCATATGCACTAAAAGGGATATGCTCCATCTGCATCATATAGTTAAGAGAATCCTTGTAATCGGTCATTATTCCTATGTAGGTTACCCATGCAATACCATTGCTGCCGGATTGTACATTGTGGCGGGTGGTTTCATACAAGGTTTTGCCCTTGTCGTTTTCCAAGGTAATCCTATATCTTGACTGACCTTTGTAAAACACGTAAAGAGTTGATTTCTTGGCTACCTTAGGCGGTAAAACAATAGGAGTGGAAGTTCTTACTTCGCTGGAACCTTCCAAAACAAGCACCAGGTTGCCTTCAATATTCCGGTCCGTCTTGTTTTGTATAGTAATATTAACTGGCATCCATCTGCCTTCAATTGGCCTATTGTTGTAGCCCACCTCAACAAATATGTCAAAGTCATCCTTGTCCAGTTTGTCCGAAGATAACAAAGCGTTTACAGAAATCGTAGAAGATAACAGCACAAGGATAAACACAAATGCAATTGTGATGATTTTTTTCACACATTTTCCTCCTTTGTCAATATGGCTTAACCTAGTATATATTGTTTTTGTTCCAATGACAATATTATTAGAAAAGATTTTACAAATTAAGCATCTTCCATTCACATGAATAGAGCATTATAATAATATGGAGAAAAGTTCTCCCTTATGTTATATATTTTGCATATATAACCCATATTCTATTGTAACAAGGAGTAGTATTATGAGAAAGAAAATCAGCATAATTGGTGCCGGCAATGTCGGCGCAACAACAGCATTTACTTTGGCCAGTCATGGACTTGCATCAGAGATTGTTCTGATAGATATTAATAAAAACAAAGCAAAAGGAGAAGCCATGGATATACTCCAAGGGCTTGTGATGAACACCCCAATTGATATCTATGCAGGCGAGTATGAATGCTTAAAAGATTCCGACATAGTGATTGTCACAATGGGGCTTGCAAGAAAGCCAGGACAAACAAGACTTGATCTTGCCCAACAAAATGTTAACATAACAAAAGAAGTCATGGCAAATATAGTTAAATATGCACCGGATTCAATATATGTTGTAGTAAGCAATCCTGTGGATATAATAACATATACACTGATTAAAGCTTGTGGTATCCCTGCTGAAAGAGTTATTGGCACAGGTACGCTTCTTGACACTGCCAGACTCCGCTCTATCATTGCCGACATAGTAAATCTGAGCGGAAGAAACGTACATGCCTATGTGTTTGGAGAGCACGGAGACACCTCCGTTATCCCCTGGTCCATTACATCCATCGCAGGCATTGACCTTGCAACGTATATCAGGGAAGACCAAAGCATTCCAAACCAGTATCTTGATCATCTTCAAATGATTGAGAACGATGTAAGAACATCTGGAGCTAAAATTATTGAATACAAGGGTGCAACCTTCTATGCAATATCCCTTGCGGTTAAAACCTTGTGTGAAAGCATCAAGATGGACAATAATTCAATACTTACCGTTTCCACAATGATGACGGGACAATACGGCATAGAGGATGTATGCCTGAGTATCCCAACAGTTGTTGGAGCAAAAGGAGTTTTGAGATATATAACTCCTGCACTTAGCGAAGACGAGCACAAGGCACTTTTACACAGTGCAGAAAGCCTTAAGAAAGTTATTAAAGAACTTGATATATAATATCCCATAACAAAGGAGCGGCAAAAATGGAGCATAAATACAGGGATTTTCAAGCCAAAAGGATGAAGATATTTGGCGAACTGGTCAAAAGATACTGGAACAACGAACTTGCATCATCTTCAGATCTCGGAAAGCTGGCATTGGATGTTAAAAGCACATTAGGCTTTTCGGACGAAGACTTGCCCTTCATCAAAGAACATATACGAATTGCAATGGGACTTGATCCAAGAGGAGACTTGGACTTTGAAAACGAGCTTGACATGGTAAGAAACTCAAAATCCATAGGTCTTCCTGTAGTCTCCAGAATCGGAATGGTTTGCGAAAACTGCAGCAGCGAAACATGCAGATGCACCACCTCATTGTATGAGTCGGACATATACAGAAAGCAGGCTGCAGAGGATGATTGCATAGACTGTGGAAACTGCATCCCCTCCTGCGATTTGGGAGCGATTGCTGACAAAATTGAGTTTCTTCCAGTAATTGATCTGCTAAAAAAAAATCACCCTGTTTTTGCCGTTGTCGCTCCATCCATAGCCGGCCAGTTTGGCGACAATGTCCAACTAGGGCAGCTTAGAACCGCCTTTAAAAAGATGGGCTTTGACGATATGATTGAAGTATCACTGTTTGCCGACATACTCACAATCGTTGAAGCATTGGAGTTCAACAAACTGGTTACAACACAAAAGGATATCTTCCTAACCAGCTGCTGCTGTCCTGTGTGGTTCAACCTGATAAAAAAAGGATATCCGGAACTGGTTGACAGAATGTCTCCTTCCGTATCCCCCATGATTGCCTCCGGCAGAATCCTTAAAGAGCTGTACAAGGATGCAAAAGTCGTGTTTTTCGCCCCATGCATAGCAAAGAAAGCAGAAATGAAAGAAAAGGACCTGGCAGGCAGTATTGATTTTGTTATCAACTTTACAGAACTTGAGGAGATTT
>JAAYLF010000051.1 GCA_012522035.1 Clostridiaceae bacterium | reverse complement strand
GCCATAAGTTATTAGAATGTGAGTATTTGCATCTTCGGAAGAAGTAAATGCAACTGTATCTTTGCATATAAAAATTCAAATGACCATTAACCCTTTGTTCATAATTTAACATGTTGACAAAACACGACATGTGAGTTATAATTATGTTTGTGCTTGCACATTATGGTGGGTGTAGCTCAGTTGGTTAGAGCGCCAGGTTGTGGCCCTGGAGGTCGTGGGTTCGACTCCCATCATTCACCCCAGTATGAAAAGCCTGATTGAGATTTTTTGTCAGGCTTTTTTTCTGTTAAAAAAGACCGATTCTTAATCGGTCTCTTTGTTTTTTAGTTTTTTCATTAAGATATCAAAGATTATTTCGGTACCATTTGCATGTTTTTCTTTTTCCATGGCTTTTATCATCTTTTGGGCATCATTCTCTAGGTACGTTATGGCTTTTAACAGTGTCTTGCCAGACAAGTTCTCCTCGTTCAGTACAATTGCAAATCCTCGTTTTTCGAAGGATTTAGCATTTAGAATTTGGTCGCCACGGCTTGCTTTCGTAGAAAGGGGAATAAGTATCATTGGTTTTTTTAGAGCCAAAAACTCATGTATTGAATTGGAACCGGCCCTTGATATGATATAGTCGCAAAGAGCAAAAAAGTCGGGCAGCTCGTCAGATACATACTCGAACTGTTTGTAGCCTGGAATGGCAATGGAATCATTAACATTTCCCTTGCCGCAAATATGTATTACATTGTATTTGGCAGTTATTTCTCTAATAGCTTTTCGTACTGCCTCATTTATAATTCTTGAACCCAGGCTTCCTCCCATTACCAGGATAACTCGTTTTTTATCAAATCCCAGTAAACTGCGAGCCTTTTCCTTGTCACCTTCAAACAACTCGGATCTTATTGGGGAGCCGGTATAAACACCTATTGGGGGCTTTATTTTCTCCAATGAATCAGGGAAGGTAAAACATATTGTATTTGCATACCTTTTTGATATCTTATTTGCAAGACCCGGAGTAATATCGGATTCATGTGCAACAACAGGTATGCTGACCTTATGTGCAGCAGCCACCACAGGAACGGAAACAAAGCCGCCTTTGGAAAATACAATATCCGGCTTAATTTCATTTAGTATCTTTTTTGCATCAAAATATCCTGCTATGACCCTGAAAGGATCAGTAAAGTTCTGCCATGAAAAATATCTCCTTAGCTTTCCGGTTCTAATGGAGTGGTATTTTACATTATTAAGTTTTGATATGATTTCTTTTTCTATTCCATTTATAGAGCCGATATAATGAATATCGAATTTATGCTTTTTCAGCAAAGGAATCAGTGAAAGGTTTGGTGTAACATGTCCTGCAGTTCCTCCGCCTGTTAAAACAATAGTCTTTTTCATAAATACAATCATCCCTTCAGATTGCTAATATATATATACGTGAAAAAGTTCGGTTTATACCAAATTCACAGGATTTCCGTCCAAAAACGCCTTTATATTGCTGCATAGTATGGATAACAACCTTTGTCTGGCTTCCTTCGTTGCCCAGGCGATATGCGGGGTTATGAGGCAATTGTCGAGTTTCAGCAAAGGGTTGTCCTTTTTTGGAGGCTCGCTTACCATAACATCCAAACCTGCTCCTTTAATAGTTCCGTTTGTTAATGCTTCTGCCAGGTCTTCTTCGTTAATCAAAGCTCCTCTTGCCGTGTTAATCAAGTAACTTGTCGGTTTCATAAGTGAAAGAGCCTTCTTGTCTATCATGTATCGGTTTTCTTCGGTAAGAGGGCAGTGAAGAGTCACAATATCTGATTTTGACAGCAGGTCTTCGAAAGAAGTCCATTCATTTTCTTCCATATCTTTAGGTTTTGTTCTGCTGTGAATAAGCACATTCATTGAAAAAGCTTTTGCTATATCACGTACCTTTCTTCCTATTTTGCCATAACCAATAATACCTATTGTTTTGTTGGCCAGTTCCTGAAGGGTAAACAGAGTGTATGAAAAGTCGATGCAATCAGACCACATTCCATTTCGGACCGAATCGCTGTGTGTTTTTACTCCTGAAAAAAACTCAAGAATAAATGCAAAAACCATCTGCGCCACAGAATTTGTGCTATAGCCTGGAATATTTGTAACAGGAATGTTCCTTTCCCTGCAGTATTTCAAATCCACTATGTTTGTGCCGGTGGACATAAGTCCTATATATTTTAAGTTTGGTAGTTTACTCAGAACTTCCTTGTCAAGAATCGTTTTATTACTAAGCAGAATATCCGCATCCTCTGCTCTTTCCACTGTCAGCTCACGTGGTGTTCTTTCGTATATGACAACATCTCCCTGCTCATAAAGGGCATCCCATGATATGTCTCCGGGATTTGTAGTAAAACCATCCAAAACAACTATTCTTGGTTTCATAGCCTTGCCTCCTATAATTAATACTTCAACTAGTATAGTTTAACTAAAACATCAATATACGTCAATTAAAGAAAAACTGCTCCGTTTCCGGAGCAGTCATGCAGTTTTTTATGGCTGGCTTACTGGCAAAAGTTTAACTTCAGGTGTATTAACGTAGTAGATTTAAGATTGTGGTAAAAAGTCTTCTACTTCAAAATCGTTTATGTAGAATTTGACATATTCAAAGGGCTCATCTTCATTATACGGAACCTTCCACAATCCTATTTTTGTTCCAAGATTGTCATTGAGTACGACAAGATACTCATCAGGAGGTAGTGGCTCTTCAAGTTCAAACTTTACCTCTTGATTGTCCTGTATATTTTCTTTCACATAAGTCACCAAGGGGTCGCCTGAAATAGTTTTGTCATAGTCATAATTCCATTTGTATATTGAAAAGTTGGTAGCCCCATTAGGCTGATGCCATGTACACATGCACAATTCAATTGCATTGAAATGTGTGGTAGCTACAAATTGCCAAGCAACTGTGGTATGCTCAAACAATTCTTCCGGTAAATGAACCGCATTAGGATCGTTATGTTTGAATAATGGGACTTTTGTAGGCTCCTCTGATACGATAGAACCGTAATATGGATTTTCTTCTGAATGTGGTTCTCTTGGTGGTTTGGGCGTAGGTGTTTGAGTTGGTTCTGGAGTATCAGTAGGGGCAGGTGTCGCTGTTGGTTCTGGTGTTGGCGTGTCTTCAGGAGTATCTGCTGGAGCAGATTTGCAAGACACCAGAGAAATTAGTAGTAATAACGAAAACAGAAAAATCACTAACTTTTTGCCATTCATAAAAAATCCTCCTTTTCGATGTGAAGATACATATAATATAATACAATTATATTAAATTATCAACAATAAATATCAACAAAACGAACAAAATTAGAAATAATAAGAATAAAAAATGAACATAAAAGATGAAAAGACATAAAAAAAGACTGTCATTTGACAGTCTACTGGCTGGGATGGCAAGATTCGAACTTGCGACTGCCAGAGTCAAAGTCTGGTGCCTTACCGCTTGGCTACATCCCAATAACACCAACGCAAGATATTATACATATTATCCAGGAATTTGTCAACGGTAAAATGTAATTTTTATATAAATAACAGATATTTACATTTATGCAGTTTACGTCCAACATGAAATAATATAACTTAAACTACACTTGTCATACTTACAGTTATATCTTCGCCATATAGTTGAGGTACTTGACACTTCAATAGTAATACAGATATATTAGAATCCTGTTTACTATATTTTTTAAAGAATTAGAGTTCAAGAGTGTATTTGCAACTGCATGCTCGAGAATATTCGTGCCATTCTTGTTCATATCTGGAGATTAAAGGAGATTATTATGGATAGAATTTTTGGATACATAAGTTACATGATGCCCTTTATGCTTATAGCTCTTGTTATTTACATAATTATAAGGTTAATAGTTGTTAAAAAGCGCAAGAAAAGGATAAGTATTAAGAGGGAAATACCATTAATGCTCTTTATATCCTATATCACAGGATTATTGTCCATAACAGCTTTTCCAAAAGTAGTATTTAATGATGGAATACGATTGGTCGTAGGTCCTGGAAGTGTCAATTTGATTCCGTTTAGGACAATTGTAACGTATTTTGACGAGAGATTCATAATCTTTGCGATATTGTTTGCAGGCAACATTGTCATGTTCATGCCTGTTGGCTTCTTTGTTCCGCTCATATGGAAGAAAGGCCCTTTGTTTACCACAATGTGCGGTCTTTTATTTTCGCTGTTTATTGAAATTTCTCAACAGTTTGTAGTCAGAAATACGGATATTGATGATCTGATTTTAAACACGTTTGGAGTATACTTAGGCTATTTACTTTATGCAGCTGCAAAGCATATAATTAACCGAAGCAAGAAAAGTGAGGAATTATGAGATATTTATTAATAAGACCGAGATATAAAAACATACTGGCAAATCTGGAGCCTCTAGGACTGGAGTATGTGGGAGGTGTACTTAACGATCTCGAAAAAGAACACTTGATTTATGATGAGTTTTCACATATCAATCTGTTTAAGAAAACAAGATTAAGGAGAATTATAAAAAGCTTCAAGCCGGAGGTTGTTGGATTTACTGCACATGTTAACACAGTGAACATAATTAACAAAATGGCATGTATAATAAAGAAGTTGAATCCAGACATTAGAATCATTGTTGGAGGCCCTCATGCAGAACTTAATTATGATGAGTTTTTCACACCTTGTATAGACTACATATTTACAGATAGTGACCTTTCAAGTTTTTATGTCGCTGCTGAAAACAATTTTAATCATGATGCAGTTACGAACTTGACAGGTGTGTGTTACAGGGAAAAAGGAGAATGGTTTGTAAATCCAAAATCAAAACCTGCAAGGGATTTCAACGCAAGACCTGACAGAACTCATTTTTATGAAAACATAAAAAAGAATTATTTAATAGGGAAGGGGAGGTATGCTCTTCTGAAAGCATCCTTTTCCTGTCCGTACGACTG
>JAAYLF010000402.1 GCA_012522035.1 Clostridiaceae bacterium | reverse complement strand
GTGTTGAACTTATACGCAGGGTTGAAGGCGCTGAAGCATTTGGCGTCACTTTCAAGCTGCTTACAAACAGCGAAGGCGTAAAGATGGGCAAGACTGTAAAAGGCGCAGTCTGGCTGGACAAGGAAAAGACTCCACCATTTGAGTTGTATCAGTATTTGCGCAATGTCGACGACGCGGATGTCATAAAATGTTTGAAAATGCTAACCTTCGTTCCTTTGGATGAAATAAGAGAAATGGAAAAGCTTGAAGGTAGTGAGATAAATCAGGCCAAGGCCAGACTCGCTTACGAAGTCACCAAAATGGTCCATGGAGAAGAGGAAGCAGAAAAGGCAAGGAGTGCTGCTGAGTCCCTGTTTGGGGGAAGCAAGGACAGCGAGAACATTCCATCTACAGAAATTGATGGAAGCCTGCTGACAGACGGCGCACTGCCAATCCTGGACGCTCTTCTTGAGTCTGGTCTGATACCCTCAAAAGCAGAAGGTAGACGACTTGTAAAACAAGGTGGTGTTTACGTAAACGATGAAAAGGTTCCAAGTTTTGATTATGCTATACCGTTAGACCAACTTGAGGGCGACGGAGTATTGATTAGAAAGGGCAAAAAGACATATCATCGCGTTTACGTAAGGTAAAATAAAACTAAATAAAAGGAGAATCTACCCATAATGAACGTTTCTAAAAAACAGCATTGGCATCAGATTTCCGTGGAAGAAACAGAAAAACTTCTTGGTACATCCATAGAACATGGTCTTGACGACAAAGAAGTGCAAATCAGGCTTGAGAAATACGGGTCAAACGAGATGGAAAAAGGGAAGAAAAAGAGCATTTTTTCCATGTTTGCAGCCCAGTTCAAGGACTTCATGATAGTAGTTCTTATAGTTGCAGCAATAATTTCATTTGTTGTGACAAGAGATGTGGCGGAATCCATAATCATACTCCTGATTGTAATATTGAATGCAGTCATAGGGGTTGTACAGGAGTTTAATGCTGAAAAATCACTTGCTGCATTGCAAAAGCTTTCATCACCCACAACAAAGGTTTTGAGGAACGGACAGAGCATGGTATTGCCATCTACTGAGCTTGTTCCTGGTGATGTTGTTATTCTTGAAACCGGTGATTTGATTCCTGCGGATTTGAGACTGGTCGAATCCTTCAACCTTAAGGTGCAGGAAGCGGCATTAACTGGTGAAAGTGTTCCTGTTGACAAGGATGCCACTGTTGTTTTTGAGGAAGCTGAAGATGGAAAGGAAACTCCACTTGGGGATAGAATAAACATGGCATATGCCAGCTGCCTGGTCACTTATGGCCGAGGCACTGGTATTGTTATCGGTACTGGAATGGAGACTGAGGTAGGCAAGATTGCCAGCATGCTGATGAATGTTGAAAGCAGGGAAACACCACTGCAAAGAAAACTGAATCAGCTGGGAAGATATCTGGGCATAGCAGCATTGATTATCTGTGTTGTAATGTTCGGCATTGGTATATTAAACGACAAAGGAATCATGGAGATGTTCATGGTTTCAGTAAGCCTTGCTGTGGCTGCCATACCAGAAGGGCTGCCTGCCATCTCCACAATAGTGCTTGCCATGGGCGTCAAAAAGATGGTTGACAGAAATGCAATCATGCGAAACCTTCCCTCCGTTGAGACTTTGGGTTCAACCAGTATAATCTGCTCGGACAAGACGGGAACCCTTACACAGAATAAAATGACGGTTGTCAAGCTTTGGGCAGATGGCATTACAACGGATGCGGAAAAGACGGAAGATCTTCTTTCAAATGATTCATATAGACAAATAATTCTTACTTCAATTCTTTGCAACGACTCTAAAATTTCAGAAAATGGAGAAGGGCTTAATCTTATAGGTGACCCGACTGAAACTGCATTAATTGATCTGGGTCTGAAGGTAGGACTTGACAAACGCAGCATTGACAGCGAATACCACCGTGTTTATGAAATACCTTTTGACTCCGACAGAAAACTCATGTCAGTAGTATGCAAATCTGATAATGGTACGCTTAGGGTATACACAAAAGGTGCTGTTGACGTCTTGCTTTCAAAGTGCAATCTTTCAGAAGATGAAAAGGAAAGTATTTATCAGGCCAACGAGGAACTTGCTTCCCTGGCTTTAAGAGTCCTGGCACTTGCATACAAGGATATTGATCAAGTACCTGAAAGTGACGATGGTATTGAAGAAAACCTTACCTTCATAGGGCTGTTGGGCATGATAGATCCTCCAAGACCTGAGGCAAAGGAAGCTGTTAAGAAATGTAAGACAGCTGGAATAAAGCCTATTATGATTACAGGCGACCACAAGACAACCGCCGTTGCTATTGCAAAAGAGCTTGAGATATTGAACGAGGGCGAAATTGCCATAGAAGGTTCAGAACTGAATTCAATCAGTGATGAGGATCTTCAAGATATGGTAGAGAATATAAGTGTTTATTCCAGAGTTGCACCTGAACACAAAGTTAGAATTGTCAATGCGTGGAAGAAAAAAGGCCATATTGTTGCCATGACTGGAGACGGTGTAAATGACGCCCCTGCATTGAAATCCGCTGACATTGGATGTGCAATGGGCATTACCGGTACGGAAGTTGCAAAAGAAGCTGCGGACATGGTTCTTACTGATGACAACTTTGCAACAATAGTTGCAGCAGTTGAAGAGGGCAGACGTATTTTCGACAATATATTAAGAGCAGTATACTTTTTGCTGTCGTGTAATATTGGAGAGATTGTTGCTCTGTTTACTGCTACAATCTTCCTAAAAGCATTTGGAGGAGAACAGCCTCTTATTGCAATCCAGATATTGTGGGTAAATCTTGTAACAGACAGTCTGCCAGCACTTGCTTTGGGAATCGAGCCTGCAGAGAAGGGGATTATGAAGAGAAAGCCTCTTCCTTTCAACAGTCCAATCTTTACTAAAGCATCTTTTGCTAGACTGCTGTACCAGGGTGTGTCAGTAGGATTGCTTACGCTCATAGCTTATCAGATTGGATACAGAACAACTGGTTTGACACAGGTTGGCCAGACAATGTCTTTTGCAGTATTGGCATTCTCGCAGCTGTTCCATGTATTCAACCTTAAGAGTATAAAGGCTTCCATTTTCAAAACCAATCTCATTAACAATCCAAAACTCTTGGATGCGGTTGCAATATCTGCCATAAGCATGATTATAGTACTGTTTGTAGAACCCCTACAGAAAATTTTCAAGGTTACATCCTTGAATCTCGGCCAGTGGCTGATTGTGTTGGGTCTTTCAGTGTCAATCATACTAATTGTTGAGATAGTTAAATTTTTAACAAACAAAACAGCAAAAGTTGAAAGGTAAAACATATGATAGATACACACATACACTCGAGATTTTCAACGGATTCGGAAACGAATCCGCTCTCTCATATATTAAAGGCAATTGATTTGGGACTTGAAGCCATCACTTTTACAGACCATTATGATCTGGATTACCAGGATGGCATCAATATGCATTTTGATATTGATAAGTATTTTAATGAGCTTTCAGAATTAAAAGAGAAATACAAAGACAAGATAAAGGTTCTTATAGGAATTGAAGTGGGCATGCAGCCGCACTTGTCTGAAAAACTAAAAAATATTATAAAGGGTTATCCTTTTGACTATATAATAGGATCCACGCACCTTATAAGAGGTATCGATCCATATTACAGACAACTTTATAACGAGAATACAAAAAAGCAGGATGCCCTGGATGAATACTTTGACATCATGTATGAAAACATTACTTCCTATGATTTGTTTGACAGCATGGGACATATAGACTATTTAAAAAGATACACACCGTTTGAAGACAACGGCATATATTATCGTGAAAACACTGAAAAGATAGACAGAATACTAAAATATTTGGTTAGCCAGGACAAGGCTATTGAGATTAATACATCCGGAATAGACATACATCCCTTTGATTTTGAAATACTTAAAAGGTTTAAAGAGATTGGTGGAAAGTTTGTAACACTTGGATCTGATGCTCACAAGGCTGAGGATTTGTGTCGTCATTTTGATTCTATCATAGAAAAGATTAAACTCAGTGGCTTTGATAAGATTACTTATTTTGAAAACCGAAAACCTGTACAGATAATTATCTAATAGGTTAGACATACCACATTGAACAAAATAATAATTTTGTTCAATGTGTGCTCTAAAAAGGCCAAATTTTAAGTAATTTGGCCAATCATCTTGTTTATATCATTTTCAAATCTTTCTAGGAATTGTTTGAAGTTTCCTGAAGGTCTCTTCTGAATTTTCTCATAATCTCTGTTCATGTAACATGTATAAAAAACTCTTGTACGCAATGCATAATAATACGGATCTTCAGTATATTCATACAACTCAATGAAATCATTTCTCTTGTCATTCTCAATTCCATACAGAATATTTTCAGCAAATTCACCTTGCAAACCTTTCTTCCAGAAATCATCCTTCCATGTGTTTTTGTTTGCTGGAATTCCACTGTAGTATTTATTCAGTATTTTCTGTCCTTGCTCTGTCAAGCCAAATGTTGCCAATTTTGCTGCATTATCTTTGTTCTTTGTTGTTTTGTTTACAGCAAATCCAATACAGAAATCCACGTTGGTGGTTCCGATTCTGCCACCTGGGAATTCCGGCAATGGCAGAATAACTATATTCTCTTTGTCTACCAATGACCTTGTTGCTGGGTTTGATCTAAATTCTTCATCTGATAGTAAATATCCTCCATTTCTTTGCGGTTCAAACGCAAAAGCAATGGACATTGCACTTTTTGACCTGTCAGATCCTTTGGTATTAAATCCAAGCCCCTTGGCATATCCATCCTCAAGGAACAAGAACATCTCAGCAAGACCTGCTACAGCATTGCCTGTTGAAAGCTCCAGTATTTTTGCATCACTGTTATACATGGAACCTCCAAAGCCCTCAGCAAACAATCTCCATACATTCATCTGATGATGATTCAAATACACCCCTGTATATCTGACGCCTTGATCAGAGAATGTAAGGTCATATACAAGCTTCTTAAAATCGTCATATGTCCAGTCTTTGGATGGGATTCCTTTACCTCTCATATCAAACATATTTTTGTCCAAATATACAACTGTACGATCATAGTTCACTGGGATCCAATACTGTCTGCCATCCAATTGTCCAAGTCTTAATGCAGGTTCAAGTATTTCCTCTGTGTTGCCAAGATATTTTGACAAATCAAGCAATTTGCTCGCATTATCCGTTTTGTCATATTTCTTTGCTGCCATGAAATCCGATGCTGTGGTGGCGTTTATAAGCAGAACATCCCCGTCATTAAGGTTGCCGTTAAAGTCGTTCACATACTTGACTTTTACCTTTATCTTCGGATATGCCTTGTTAAACGCTTCTACATACTCATTGATGACTTCTTTCTGCAATTTATGATTTCCATACTCGGATATATCCTTTTTGACCACCAGAACCAATTCATTGCTTGAAAACAATGCATGTGACTGGTTGTGGAATATAATGGATGACATGTATATGACAAGCATCAAGGCAACTACAAGGTTTTTAGGTTTAATATTTCTTTTTTGCATCATCTTCACGGCAATTATAACACCTAATACTGATACAAATACGCATGAAGCCAATATGATTATTCCTATTGTAGTATTGCTCAGTCTTATTGAAGAAGCCTTTTCTCCTATACCGTCGCCTTTGATTCTGCCGCCTTCTTTCATGTATCTGAAGTTGAACCTGCCATTTGGGGCTGCATCCCCCAGATCCAAAAATTCCATGACTTCACCATTAAGTGTTGAATTGTCAGCACATTTGAAGTCAAAATCATCCCTGTCAGAAAGTCCTATCAATGAGTCATCGACCTCGATAACAATGGTGTTTCCAGTCAATGCATATCTTGCAGTACCTACTTTTTCAAACTTCCAATCGTTATCGACAAATCTTTCAACTGTCATGGTTTTATCATCCCTGGAACGATTTATAACATAGTCGTAACCATTCCAGCCGGAACCGTAATACCTGTCGCTGTCTATAAACAAATTCATCCAGTTTGCGCCTTCCATGTCAACAATGATATCGTCGACACATTTTATCATGAAATATGTTTTTCCGCCTTCCTTGGATACCTTGATGTACTCAATATCGTTTCTTCCTGTCTTGTTCTCATAATGGGACAATCCACAAACGGAGGGATGATCTCTGTGGGTTGTGTCATTTATTGTGTCGTAAAACTCAGGACCAATAGAATCCCAAACAGATAAATCCTTTAGATCATTAATAACTTTGCTGCCAATCCCCATGGGTATTGGTCTTGCTCCTTTGAACTTTCTTATGTATGAAGCCATTTGATAGTAATAGTTGTCGCCATGAAAACCCTTCATCGGCTCTATGTCTCTTGAATATTCCACATTGAAACAGTCTACATAATTATTCATAAACATCAGGTCGTTCTCAGTAAGAGTATATGTACCGGAAATC
>JAAYLF010000401.1 GCA_012522035.1 Clostridiaceae bacterium | reverse complement strand
TAGTTCCATACTTTTTACAATTAAATAAACCACCTCGTTTAAAATCTACATATATATGAGGTTCTCCTATTGCCTTCTGAAAATTAATATTCTTTATGTACAATGGCTCGTTTATACTTAACGCTTGAGCAAATAAAACTGCATTATTATACATTGAAAATCCTCCTACGCTAAATAAATCTTTTTCTCTCTGTACGCGTAAAATAGTGCACACCCCAATTTAATTGGAGTGTGCAATTTTTGAGTAATCAAGCTTTTAAGAATTCCGGTAAGTTGTCAGACCAAGGAAGAAATTCGTCTAGCATTTCCTTATCACCCAAGTGAAGGTGTGAATGGAACTGATGGTTACACAATCAAGTTTGTGTTTGATGCGGAAGAAAAAAGTGCTGAAATTTATGTTGATGGAATACTTGCTGATACGATATCTGATATTGATATAGAGTTGATAAAGGGTCATGTCGGGTTAATGACCGAACACTCTTAAGCAATAGTCACAAAGGCTGTATTTACTGATTTGTCAGAGGAACCATTACCATCTCCAACTGAGGAGAATGTTGAGACAGGCGATTATACTGGTCCGAATATTGTTTTATTGTTAATGATTATGATGACTGCTCTGTCAGCGCTGATTGTCTTTAAGGTTAAAATTGCTGAAAAGGCGTAAGATAGTATAAGAGCGTATCGAAAAGATATGCTCTTATAAATTCTATATCCTTTAGAATATGAAGGAGGTTTTTGCATGAAAAAAATAATATAAAGACAAGGTTGTTGTAACAAGTTTTATGTATTATTTTGGGGAGGAGTTTATGACATCGATTGGTATTGATATTGGCACAACTTCAATAAGTGCAGTCCTGGTTGAAATTAATAGTGGAAAAGTATTAAAGAGTATCACGGTATCCAACAAAACCGACATGTCTTCAAATGGGGAGGAACATTTGCAAGATCCCGAGAAGATATTTAATAAGGTAAGAGCTATAATAGATGAGATTATTGAGTTTAATAATGTGCAATGTATTGGTCTTGCAGGACAGATGCATGGGATTGTATATGTTTCAAATAAAGGAGAAAGTGCAAGCCCTCTTTATACATGGATGCACAGCGGCGGAAATGAACCTTACAAAGATACTACTTATGCTGAATACTTGTCTTCCCTTACAAATCATGATGTATCGTCAGGTTATGGGTTTGTTACCCTGTTTTATCACAAGGAAAAAGGAATAAGACAGAATAATCTTGGGTTTTGCAGTATTGGCGACTATGTTGCTATGAGGTTAACAGGCAGGAAACACCCTGTTGTTCATGTATCCAATGCACATAGTTTTGGATTGTTTGATTTGGATAAGTCAACCTTTGATGCAGATGCTGTTTTAATGTCAGGTGTTGATGTTGTTTTACCGGATGTGGAAAAAGGAAATGTTATCGTAGGATATTATAGAGGAATACCAGTCAGCATTGCTTTAGGAGACAACCAGGCAAGCTTCTTGGGGTCGGTTAACGATATGGAGAATACTGTATTGTTTAACATGGGAACAGGCAGCCAGATATCATATATGTCAAGAAGCAAAGAACCTGATTGCAACATGGAAGTAAGGCCGTTAATAAACGATTTATATCTGCAGGTGGGCTGTTCTTTATGTGGTGGTTCTGCAATTAATGTTCTGGAGAAGTTCTTTAGCAGGATTATAAAAGACATATGCAACTCTGACTTTGATGAATACTCATATATTAACATTCTAATAGACAGGATACTAAATAAAAATGAGGAACTTACACTTGAAGTGTCTACTATGTTTAAAGGAACAAGAGCCAATCCCAATCTAAGAGGAAGCATTACAAACATAAACTTTGACAATTTTACTCCAGAGAATTTATTAAATGGCTTTGTGCACGGCATGGTATATGAGTTGTATGATTTATATGCGGGTACAAAAAGGAAACACTCAAAGCTTGTCGGAGCTGGCAACGGCTTTTACATGAATTCCTTAATGCCGAAAGTGGTTGGAAAGACTTTTGGTATGGATGTGTATGCTCCAGTGCACAAGGAGCAAACGGCTTATGGCGCTGCTTTGTTTGCAATATATTCAGCGGGGCTATACAATAGCATGGAGGAATGTCAAAAGATGATAGGGTATAAAGCATTGGGGTGAGAAGTTGTGGTTATTCAAAAAAAGTATATCTGTTTGCCATATAACAACAATATGGCGCTGAAAACGCTTGAGTTTTACAACAATGGCAAACTTGTGTACGATCTAAAAATTGCTTTGGATTTTTTGAATCCAAACAATTATGCCTTTGTTGACTTTTCGCGATTTGCATGCATGGAACTAAAAATTGTTTGCAAGACGCCTGAATATTCTTTTGAAGTTCCTGATGAACATATTATTCAAACTGACACGATTTATGAGAATAATTTGGAGAATAAACCGTTTAATCATTTTACAGTAAAAAGCGGGTGGATGAGCGATCCTAATGGTCTTGTGTATGCCAATAATACATATCATATGTTTTTTCAATACAATCCTACAGGTGTTGAAAAATGCAACATGCATTGGGGACATGCTGTAAGTAAAGATTTGCTCCATTGGGAAGAGGTTGATGCTGCCCTTTTTCCGGATGATTGTGGGTACATCTTTTCAGGGTGTGGGATTGTTGACAAAAGGAATCTGCTAAAGGTAAAGAATAGCGAGTATGACACAATTGTACTTTTCTATACCGCTGCAGGGGGAACCTCACCATTGTCTCAAGGCAAGAATTTCAATGTCTGCATGGCTTATTCAACTGACAATGGAAAAACATTTATAAAGCACAAAAAGAATCCGATTGTGCCTAATATAACGCAGTTGAATAGGGATCCAAATGTTGTATACTGTGATGATCTGCTTGGCTATGTCATGGTTTTGTACCTTTATGGAAGCAAGTATTGTCTTTTAAAATCGGAGAACCTTGTTGACTGGTGCGCTTTTCAAACCATTGAACTTAGCTTGAATAGTGAATGTCCTTTATTATACAGTTTGTGTGTTGATAATGACAAGAGACAGCGCTACTGGATATTGAGCGGAGCTAGCGACAGTTATCTGGTTGGCTCTTTCAAGGATGGCATGTTTGTACCATGCCAGACTATAAAAAAGTTACATTACGGGGATTGCATGTATGCACCGCAAGTGTTTTCCAACACAACGGACAAGGTTATTAGAATGTCGTGGATGAACATACTGCATACGTCATCCTTCACTGGACAGATGAGTACAATATGTGAGATGAAGCTGAAGAAGATTGAGGACTCTCTTTATCTATGTGCATGGCCAATATCGGAGATGTCAACTCTTTATGCCAATGTAAAAGAGTATAGCTATATCGAGGTATCAAAAGAGAAACCCTTTATGGAAGTTTTGGATATATCAGCATTGGATATTTATATTAACGGTGTATATAATGAGGCTGCGGTTCTAAATATAAATCTGTTTGGGATACCGATTATTTGTGACATGAGGAACAACAACATCGCCTTTGGAAACGCAAAAGGACCTTTGTCCATTAAAAAGGATAAGTTTCAGCTTCGCATTATTGTTGACAAGAACAGTATCGAGATATTTATTGATGAAGGAGAATTTCTCTTAAGCGGAGAGGTGAACTGTGATTACATACTTAATTACATGAAAATTATCTCAAATATTCCTGTGTCTGTAGAGAAGATAAAAATTGCCTCCTTGAAAAACCAATATAAGGTGAGAATATGATAATTGTAAAAGACGATTTATACAACCATTATGAGGGTTTAAATGACGTAAATATTCAGCTTGCACTGATGGAGATATCGCGGTATCGGTTCCTGAAGGAATTTGCCATGCAGAAAATTTTCCTTGATAACTATTTGATTATCTATGTAACGCAAGGTGAGGTTGTTATAAAGGTTGACAAAGAAATCATAGCTCTTACTGACAAGAGCTTAATGCTTGTTCCTCCTTACAGAATGATTCAAATGTATGGTAATGGTAAGAAGGATACTATTTTTTATACACTCGATTTTAGTTGCAACCAATTTGTATTTTTTGAACTTATCAAATATGTGCATATAAAAAGTGCGGGAATGATTGAAGTACCCATTACTGAACTTTATTCTAGTTTTGCATCCGGCACTTATTACAACTTTATTAAAGATGCCAAGCTTTTGATTATTCTTACTATAATTAGTGAATTGCTGAAACCTAAAAGCGGCAACAGGCAACTGGTAGAGAAAGTTATTGAATACATAAACGAAAACATAATGCTGCAGATTGACCTGGATACTTTGTCTGAGGAGCTCAATTACAACAAAGACTATCTTGGTCGTGCGTTTAAGAAGGTAATGGGTATGTCTATCAACAAATTTATTAATTCAGAAAAAATTAAGATGTCGAAAAAACTTCTGGATAATTCCGATATGTCCATATCAGCTATAGCGAATGCTTTGGGTTGGGATGATCCAAATAAATTCTTGAAATTTTTCAAGTATCATGAAAACATAACACCGTCGCAATACAGGGAGAGAATGTATAGCGATTGATCAAATGGAAATTCTGGTAAATTCGTATATATTTAGAATTCATACATGCCGGAAAGAGCGGGCAGCATTCTTTTTGTTGGTTAATAAAAGGTCATTTGAATTATTAAATGCAAAGATACAGTTGCATTAACTTCTTCTGAAGATGTAAATACCCGCATTCAAATAACTTATGGCTAGAGTTGCATTTACTTTATCCTAATATCAAATACCTTTGTGGGTACCCGAGGATACCCATAAAAATTGCGTTTGCTTTTTCATGATTACGTGTAATTATTTACTTGTTGCCTGCTTAGGAGTAGAGGGAGGCATTTATGGATAAACATTTGACATTGGAAGACAGGATCACCATTCAAAAAATGCTTAAGGAAGGTAAATCGTTTGCTGAAATAGCTGTGGATTTATCACGACCGGCAAGCACCATTATGAGAGAAGTAAAAAAACATCGTGTTTTCATCAGTCGAAAAGAGGTTTCAACCATGCAAACCAAAAATGCGTGTAAAAAGCGTTTTGACTGCAAAATCGCGGGTA
>JAAYLF010000400.1 GCA_012522035.1 Clostridiaceae bacterium | reverse complement strand
GCTCTATCCACTGAGCCACAAGTGCATTGCATTTATACTAACACAAAACAGCTGAAATTGCAAGTACAAAAATTCGAAAAGAACTCAATTCCACAAATTGTACCGAGCAAAAAGCTAGTTGCAAAACACTATAAAAATGTTACAATAATCATATGTTAAAGAAATGAGGATGTGTATGAGAATAGTATTTTTAGGCGACAGTGTGACTGAAGGATGTTTTGAACTCTATGATGTCGAAGGCGGTTTTGACACGGTTAGGGATTATGAAAATGTTTACCACAACAAGTTGAAAAAACTTTGGACTCATAAATATGGGGATGAACCCCTTGAAGTTATAAATTCCGGAATTAGCGGCGACAGTGTGGATGGTGCTGTAGCAAGACTTTCAAAAGATGTTCTTGAACACAATCCTGATACTGTCGTTGTGTGCTTTGGTCTGAACGACGTATGCAGAGGAAGAGAAAACCTTGATAATTATGTAACCAAACTTGAATATATATTTACTCAAATACAAGACAAAGGTATTAGGGTCATATTCATGACTCCGAACATGATGAACACGTATGTTCATGATGAAACTCTTGATTCTGCAAAGGAAGCTGCGAAAACTACCGCCGCCATGCAGAATGACGGTACTTTTGATTTATATATTGAATCTGCAAAAGCCCTGTGCCAGAGGATGAATGTTACTGTTGTTGATGCATATTCAAAATGGAGAAAAATGCATGAAGAAGGCATCGATACGACAGTACTGCTAAGTAATTATATCAATCATCCCACAAGAGAGATGCACGACTTGTTTGTAAATATGTTGATTGAGGTTTTGTAAAAGGTGAGAGCATATAAACTAGCTTTGAAGTCCATATTCGCCCTGATTATACTGCTCCTTACAGTTATTTTTGTAATAAGCATAACAGGAAACAACAGAGAAGAAGTAAAGCCTGAACATACATACAGGATAGTCCCTTCCTACAATCCTGGATTCTATCCCCATGACCTCTCCCTGTCACTTTACATATTGAACGAAGACGACGAGGTCATGGACGATAAAAACATGAAGATTCTTTACACATTGACAAACCACAACGCAAGAACTCCACAAAAAGGCGAACTCATAGCAAAAACAGGAGAAGTCTACATGTTCTCCGGAGGCAAGGAGCCGGATTATGAGTATATGGACTTTGCAGGTATACGCAAAACTTACAAATACACCGATAGCATTGATGTTGTAAATACCTCCAACAGCTTTCCAAGAGTTGTAATGGTAAGGGCGGCAATTTTCATGGACGGAGAAAAATACGGTAAAACACAAACCTTTACGTATATAATTGGTACAGGTGTTGAAGACTTTGCAGAACACTTTGGCGCCATGGTGGTATGCATAACCACCGACGAAAAAAACCTTTACGGATACGAAGAAGGTATTATGATAAAGGGCGCTACTTACGATTTCACAAAGACAAACAATCCGCAGAGAGATGAAGACTGGTGGTATCCAAAAAACTACAACCAAAGAGGCAGGCAATGGGAAAGAGAAGCCCATGTAGCCTTTTTTGAATCAGATGGCACTTTGGTACTGTCCCAGAACTGCGGCATTCGAACTGCCGGCGGAACTTCACGAAACGCACTAATTAAGTCATTAAAACTTATTGCAAGAAGAGAATATTCCGAGCATACAGGCACCTTTGATTATGAATTCTTTGATGACCTAAGAGATCACTATGGCAACAGGGTAAAAAGCTTTGAAAGACTTGTCCTTAGAAATTCAGTCAATGACGATGGTGGCTCCATGATAAGAGACCAGCTCATAAACGATCTTGGCGCATATGCCGGAGTGGATCATCAGGCTGGAAGACCTTGTGTTGTTTACCTGAATGGCAAATATTATTCCATGATGACATTAAAGCAATCCCTTGACAACGACAACATTGAAACAAGGTATCACATAAACAAGGATACGCTTGCCATTATAACCATACAGTCTGATTTTTTCCAGTTCAGATACAGGTTGGAGTCAGGCACCGAAGAAGACTTTAACGCATACATCAAAGACATGCGCAAACTTATCAACACCAACTACACCAACAAGGACATAGCTGAGATTGAAGAGATTATCGATGTAGACAATTTTATCAAATACATGGCATTTCAAATATATATCGTCAACCCGGATTGGCCCCACAACAATGTAATGGCATGGAAATACACAGGTCCTGTAAATGAAAGTGTCTATGGCATGGATGGAAAATGGAGGTTTGTACTAAGAGACCTGGACTTTGGTCTAAGAGATCCATCAAGAAACATGTTTGAAACTGTCATGTCCGGCGGTTTATACAACAACGAACCTCACTTGGGACAGGTTTTGAAAAACCTTCTTAGAAACAAGGAGTTTAACAGAAGGTTTAAGGAATATATGACAAAGCTTTGTACTGAGATTCTGACTGAAGATGTCCTGACGGAATATATATTAAACGCCAAAGAAGAACGTGTTCAGGACATGAAAATGTACAGGTTCTACTTTGGCGGAAGTGACTTGCAGTGGAACAACCTTGTAAACGAATTTTTGGATTTTGCCAGGCAGAGAAACAGGCATGTTTTAAACCAATTAAAAAACCTACCTTAACTTGTTTCTCTTCTCCTCACATCTTCGCAAATCTTCCTCTTCCTCTTTTGTTTCGGGTATCAGCTTTGGTACCCGGCATTTGTTTCCGTTCTCATCCATGGCAACATAAACAAAATAACTTGAGCATATGAGCTGAGGCTCTTTTCCTCCTTTTGGCTCAACATATGCACAAACTCTAACTTCCATGGATGTGGTGCCCGCATAAATTATCTTTGCGGTAATAGTAACTATGTCGTTCTGCATGGCGGGTCTGTGAAATTCCAGATTGTCAGCTTTTGCTGTTACAACCTCACATCCGCTGTGTCGCCTCGCACAAATAGCACCGGTAATATCAAGCCAGGACATGAGCTGTCCTCCAAATAGTCTTCCCTGACCATTTGCATGGGAAGCCAATACCACTTGCTCCATTTTTGTTATTGAATCCTTAGGCCTCTTCGCCTCCATTGTAATCACTCCATATTATTTCTACTTTGCTGTTACAATATATTTTTACATAGCTTTTTGCTATTATTGTTTTGACCGTATCTCCATATAACTCAGCGTTTGTGAGTGAGGGCAGTTCACTTAGGTCTATTGTACTGAATTTATTGAAACTTGCATTAAACACTTTTAGTTTGCCAGCCTTCTCGAAGTTAAGCTCTGAAATATTGCAGCTGGATATATCCAGTTTCTCCAGGTTTGGAAACAGTGAAAAGTCAAAGTTTGACAGCTTTCCATTCCTGCTAATATCCAGAATCTTTAACGAATCCGATCCAATTTCAATGCTTTCAAGATTGGTATTGCTTATATCCAGGTATTCAAGATTCTTTAAAGAACCCAGATCAGGAATCGGTAATATTGTTCCCGCACATGCGTAATTTATTAGTTTAGTATTGGAAGAAAGATCAATATCCTTTATCGGAGTGTTCCTAATGCTTAAATTGAGAAGCATGGGCACGCTTCTTGTATCAAGTTCTTCAATGTTGGTGTCGTCCAGATTCAAGTAGTACAGATTTGGCGTATTGGACAAGTCAAGGGAGGATATTTCAGTATTGAAAGCACTCAAATATTCAAGGAATGGGGTGTTAGTAATATCAAGCTCGGCAACATTTGTATTGTTTATACTTAAATACTTTAGACCGGGTGCGTATGAGAGATCTATACTGGATAGGCTTGTATTGTTTATGGACAAGTGGGTCAGATTCTCAAAGAAGGCAAGGTCAGAGCCAATCTCCTCCACATCCTTGTCGTCTAAGACCAGAGAAGTTATTGCCTGTGTGTCCGCAAGTCTTAACCTGCTCTCCGCTGTATAGTGGGAGTATGTACCCAAAGTATCCTTTTCCACCAAAAACTCAATGGCAGCAATACTTACTGCATCAACCTTAAAGTCTGCATAAACAAGGACATACATCAAATTTCCATATCCAGTAAAGACAAT
>JAAYLF010000399.1 GCA_012522035.1 Clostridiaceae bacterium | reverse complement strand
TAACGACCATGCCGGCACCTTCTTCCAGTACAAAGGAAAGCCCTTCCTTATCATGTACAATGCCGGCGAAGTCAACAAACGTTTTTCAGATGACAGATTTACCATAAGACACGGAACCGGATTCATCTCATGGCAGAAGAAAGCCCAGGACCAGTCAATATTTGAAACTGAAGGAAACTGGGGCTGGGTGTTTGACATACAGAACGATGGCAGCGAGGTTATTGGTGTTCAGCCTGGCTACAACAAGGCTCATCAGGGAATAGAAATCCAAACCATCTACAGAGAAAACGGAAAACACTATATCCAGGCATGGCTGAACGCAATAAAGAAGAACCCGGATATGATAATAATACCAAGCTATAATGACCACGCAGAGGAAACAGGTTGGGAGGCCACGGTTCCCATCAGGCCGCCAAGCAATGAAAATTGCGACCAAGGAACCGAAGGTGAAGACCCTTACCTGTATGAGAAAATTACCGAGGCGTATCTTGCACTCAGATACGGATTTATCGATGGCTTTATGTACAGGGAGGAAAGCAGTGAGGAAACATACCTGTTCAAGGACAACAAGCTCGCCAAAGTTGAGCCAAAAGAAACCGATTTGGTTATAATTATACCGGACGGCTATTTTGAATGGGAAAGCAACAAAAACACAAAGAAGTAGCAAAATGCCCTGCAGGACCAAACCTTGCAGGGCTTATTTTACGGATTCACAAGCGGGATGTTTGCACCCTCGCTTAATCTTAGAACTCCCAGCTCTTTACAATCCTTGTAAAACTCCTTCTCAAGTCTGTCATACTCGAAAACATCCGCAAACTCTCCCCTTCTTGAAGTTAGTTTATAGAATCTGTAAGAGAGTTCCGATCTTCTTACACGTTCCAAAACCCTCTCATTCTCAGCTTCCTCTTTTGCCTTTTCCCAAAGAGAATCAAGATGTGCAAGCTCTTCGTTGTTTATCAACGACCTATACAAGGAAGCAGCATCAACCACCAGGTTGAAATGTACACTTGGTGCTGACACCTTTTCATGCAGGAATTCAATATACTCTTTCACATACGGACTCGCCTTTCCATAATAAGTTTCGAGAAACTCGTTAAAGTGAGTTTCCACATCCGTATATGGATCCCACAATAGTTTGGCCAGAATATACGATCTAAGCTCACCAAACTCCCCATTCAACCCTTCCTGATAATTACCCAGCTCAAACACTCCCTTAACATTGTTCTCAAAGAAGAACTGCATGTTCGGCTGCAGGGTGTCAAGGTTTGGAAATGGACAGAGGTATTGGGCAAAATTCGTTGTATAGTCCCATATGTATATCCTGTTTGATATTTTTGCCCATCTTTCAATGCAGCCCTTAATTCCTGAGTTGTTGGGACAGCTGCCGATTGGATGAGCAGAGCACCCTCCCGTGCACACACGAACAATAACATTGTCCAAAGGCTTTGTCACCCTGGGAGGTTCTATTGAATACTGGTACGCCAGCGTATCCACATAAACATCAGGGAACTCATCCTTTATTGCTTCTGCAATTTTGTTTACAAACCTTATCACGGTTCCAGACTTGGAACGCTCCTCC
>JAAYLF010000398.1 GCA_012522035.1 Clostridiaceae bacterium | reverse complement strand
GGTATGTACTCATCAGCCCCTATGTGAAAGTATTCTCCTTCAAACATGGGAACAAACTCATTCAGAAGATTTTCCACAAATTCATACACTTCAGGGTTGGTCAAATCTATTCTTGTATGATTGTAATTCCCGTTTTTATCTTCAAGCTGCCACTCAGGATAAACTTTTGTAACAGATGCCATGTGTCCGGGCATCTCAATCTCAGGTATCACAGTTATATTGTATCTTTTGGCAAACTCTATTATCTCCTTTATTTCTTTCTTGGTATAATGTTTGTCCGATACAATCTCAGGATAAGTCTCACACTCAATTCTGAAAGCTTCATTATCTGTAAGGTGAAGGTATAAATAATTGTATTTAAGATAAGACAGTTCCCTTATATGATTCTTGATATACTCAACCGAAAAGTACTTCCTTGCCACATCAATCATGGAGCTTCTTTCCTTGTATGCAGGATAGTCTACAACTGTCAGCTCCTTAATGACATGGCCTTGTTTCAGCCACTGAAGCAAGGTGCGGGTTCCCCAGAACACTCCCTTTTCCGAGTTGCCGCATATCTTGATGTAATTCTTCCGAACTTCAATGACATATCCTTCCTCTCCAATGTCGTCCCTGTCACAGTCAAGCGTCAGGAATATATTGCCTTTGCCCGGATGAGTTCCTGGTGCTGCCTGTATATAATATCCGCACAGAAGCTCCAAATCTTCTGCAAATACCTTTGCCTTCTCCCTCAACTGCTTTTCATATTTCTTGTCTAATACAACATCACAAAAAGGAGTGAACTTATACGCCAGTCCGGATTCAATATAGCTAAGTTTCTGAACGTTGGGAATTGAATAGCATTGGCTTTCCATGTCAATACGTTCATCCAGCTTGAGAACATATCTTATCGGTACAAATATTGACAAAGACACAAAAAAAAGAATCATGCTAGCAATTAATCTTCTCATTCAATACCACCTGATCGTATTTTATTGCTGTAATTTTAACACAAGATAAAAGCATTGTATACTCAATGCAAATATTGTATACTAGGAGCATAAGATACAGCAAAAGCGAACGGGAGTTGATAACATGGATATGCTGGATTATGCAATCAATATGGAACTTGAGGGGAAGGAATACTATGAGAAGCAGGCAGAACTCAATAAAGGCAACATGCTTTATGTTGTATTTACATTCCTCGCGAATCAGGAGAGGATACACGCTGATATTCTCATGAGAAGGAAGGACAATAAGAGGGAGGTTCCTGCGGATAACGAGAAACTGGAAATTAAGAGTCTGTTTTCTGATTTGGATGATTTCAAGACTGAAGTGTCCGTTATCGGGAAGCAGCTTGACGTATACAGATTTGCTCTTGAAATTGAGGAAAAGAGCATAAAAGTGTATGAAGAGATGTATGAAAAGGCTGACAACGAGGAAGACAAAAAACTTTTGGCTTTCTTAATTGAGCAGGAAAAAGCACATTACGAAATGTTCAATCAGTTGGAGACCTTGGTAAGAAGACCTGAGGAATGGATAGAATCTCCGGAATTTGGATTAAGGGAAGATTACTGATTATATACAGTTTAACAACACCCCGCCGTCTGGTATAATAGATTGCGGGGTGATTTTGTATTAATCTTTTTAACATACTTCCAGAAAGTTTTTTCAAGCCTCTAAACAGTAAATACAAATCCATATATGTGGATTGTCTTATGATTATATACGACACATATCGTTCGGAATTATCTTTTGGTGTCGAAAGGGATATTCTGGTTTCAAAACTGGAGCAATATTTTGATGATCAACTTGAATTTGAACAGGTTTTTGAAGAAGATGAAGAAACCGCGGTCAACTCCAAGGAAAAAGCAAACCTGGTTTTGAGAAAGCTGAAAGAATGCGGCTGGATTGAATACGAAACCGCATCTGATTACAAAACCATGGTTAATCTAAAGGACTATGCCTCCACTATGATTGAATCCTTTATAAAAATTACAAGGCAGGATGAACTTGAGTATCAAAGCCTTATCTCGCAGATTCATGCCACTCTTCTCAACCAAGATGCCTATGTTAAACCCTACGAATATATTATCAAAAGGGTTCATGAGAATACGGAAGAACTTATTGTCGGCCTGAAAAAGCTAAACACAAATATAAAACAATACATTGAAAAACTGACCAATGACAAACCGGTTAACGAAGTTCTTGATGATCTTTTCAAATATCAGAACGAAATAGGCTCCAAAGCTTTCCACAGAATAAAAACCAGCGACCATATCTCAAGATTTAGAATTTCCATAAGGGAGAACCTAAGCCGAATACTGAATGATGAGAATATCTTCCGAAAAGCAGTCGAAGGCTACATGGAAATTGAAATGGGAGATAAAAAGGATAGGTTGGCTGCTGAGCAGAATCTAAGACAGATGGTTCTTGGTGTACTTAGAGCTTTTGAAAACTACGATGACATTGTTAAAGAGATAGAGGAAAAACATAAAAAATACTGGCAGAGTTCGGTGGCCAGGGCAAAATTCCTGATTTCCAACACAAACAATGCAGAGGGGAAGATAATTACCATCCTCAAGTACATGGCACAAAAGTTTAACATGGATGAAGAAACCAACATGTACGATGAAATGGATGAAGAGTTTCATGAGTTGTTCAGGATGTTTCCCCAAAGCTGGCTTGGTCACGAATCAGTGTACACTGAAAGAATTACAAGGGAAGTGTCACCACCTTCCAAGCTGGCTGCCGGTATTGACTTTTCTGATGAAGAAAGACAAGAGATAAAAAACAGACTCGTGGAAAAACAAAAGAACAAGCTGTCAAGAAAGAACATCAATGAATATGTGGCAAAGCTTCTTGAAGACAAGCAGTCTGTAGTCGCCTCAAGCCTTCCTCTTGAGACAAAAAGGGATTTTATCAAGCTCATTCTTATTTACCTTTACGGGAAAGGACCTGCAGCAAAATACAGATCTGTAGACATGGACAAACGAGTTGTTGTCAACAAATTTGAATTTAAAGATTTTCTTATTGAAAGGAGATAAATCAGGTGGATATATTCAGCGAAAGCACTGCACAAAAAGAAAAATTCAGAACTTGCGCCAACAAGCTTCTAAACAGTTGCTTTATACTCAAACGCAAAGAAGATACCAGGAACGACTATATATACCTTCTGCAGAACAAGGACTATTTTATACAATACTTTGATTTGCTGGGATATCAGCTGGACATAAACGAAACATATGGCGTTGTTTCCCTGATAAGTACAAGCGGCAAAGGCAG
>JAAYLF010000397.1 GCA_012522035.1 Clostridiaceae bacterium | reverse complement strand
GGTGATACATATATCGATGACGACCACTTTATCGAAAGAGGATATGCAGACATTGAAAAGAAGTTTCAGATGCTGGGCGGCAGAGTGAAGACTGTAAAACTTTGTGCTGCAAGAACCGTTTAAAATCAAAAGCAATACTGTGGAATTTGTGATATAATATTGGCGATGACTAATTTTAGGGAAAGGCGGTAGCTTTTTGAATCGCAAGGGTGTCAGGATTGTTATAATCCTAATATTATTCATATCCGTAGTTATTGCTTTCTTCTTTTCGCCTTTGTTTAATATAAAGGAGATTGAAATCATGCCAATGGAATACTATGACGAGAAGGAAGTTCATGCTCATCTTTCCGGATTGATTGGAAAGAACGGATTTGCAGAGATTCTCAAGCTCAAGTCTTTGTCCCAGTCGGAGAGTATTTTTTCGTTTCAATTGGACGAGCTTGAAGACAAGCTGGTTTTTGAATGCCCATATTTAAGGGATGTCAGTATTAGTTATCAGTTTCCAAACAAGGTTGTGGTGAAAACAAAAGAAAGGATACCAATCTTTCTTTTGAAAGAACGCAGTGTGTACTTGTACATAGATTCCGAAGGCTATTTGCTTTCAACCTTTACTGAAGAGGATGAGAAACCAAATCTTCCAATAGTGCAGGGAATTGAGCTTGACAATTACAAAGTAGGCCAGCCCATTACAAAATCTGAAGATAAGAGAATTGATACTGCCATAAAGCTGTGCAATCTTTTAAAGCAGCTGTCAATTCATGAAGACAGGATTGATATCATTGATGTAAGCGATCCTGACAACATCTGGTTTTATACTCATCCGTCCTTATCCGTCAAGTTTGGGGACATGAAGGAGCCTGGTTTGAAGCTTTCATATCTGAAAGAGATATTCAATGCGGGTTTTGATGGGGAATCGAACGGTGTAATCGACTTTTCCAGTGGAGGTTATCCAGTTTTTAGGCATAATGAGTGAAAAATGGGGTTTATTTTATTTATATAATTCTGTATAATAAAGAAAATATATATTTTCCATGAGATGAGAGGAGAAAAAATGATACCGATCTTAGGACTTATACTGGGCCTCATAATTGGAATACTCATGCCGTTCAGCATACCCTCTGAATATTCAACATACGTTGCAGTAGGCATCCTCGCAGTATTTGATACGGTGTTTGGAGGAATTGTTGCAGTACTGCAGGGCAGATTCAATATAAAGGTGTTTCTGTCAGGCTTTTTTGGCAATTCTCTTCTGGCAATGGCCCTGGCATATATAGGTGATCAGATGGGGCTTCCTTTATACATGGCTGCAATTTTTGCATTTGGAAACAGGTTGTTTGACAACTTTGCGACAATAAGGAGGCTGACATTAGATAAATATACGAAAAAAGGCAAATAATAGATGTAATGATTGTTGAAAAAAGTGTTTAATTTATGTATAATTATCGCTGAGCATTCGAATATCGTAAATTGTCTTCCAATACAGGATATAATTGTTGTGATTGTTAAGGAGTGTTGATACGATGAGCAAGCAAGTAGCTGTCATAGACATTGGTACCACAGGAGTACGAATACTTGTCGCTAAAATTAATGAAACAGGAATACCACATATAATTGCAAAATCCCAGGTTTCATCAAATGCAATAAAAAAGTTTGAGATCGAAGATGAAAATGCACTTACTGATTCAATCAAATCTGCATTAAAGAAAATCAGGGAGCAAACAGGAATAATTATTAAAACCGCATATATCAGCATATCGGGTGAGTATCTGAAATTTCTGAACAATTCCGACTCAATAGATATATCAGATAATGAAGGCGGTATTACAACTGCTCATATTGGACAGGTTCTTGACAAAACGGCAAGTGTGGAAATTTACGATGATGAGCTGCTCGTCGATATCATCCCATTAAAATATTATGTAGATGGAAAGCTTGAAGATGATCCTTTGGGACTTGTGGGAGACAGATTAAGTGTTGAAGCAAAAGTTGTTCTTGGTTCGAAGGAATATATAGAAAAACTTACTGCCTGTGTTAACAATGCAGGTCTTCAGGTGGATGGCTATGTTCCATTTTTCGTTGCCATGGGAGAACTTTTGTCTGAATCTGAAGATGATGAGGAAGTTCAAAGCACTCTTTTAATTGATGTAGGCGGACAGGTTACCGAATACGTGATTTACTACAAGGAAAAGCCGTTTTTATTCGGAGCTGTTCCTGTTGGCGGAGACAGCATAACAAGCGATTTGGCGCAGGTTTTCAAGATTTCGCTAAACGAAGCCGAGACAATAAAAAAAGATTATCCTCTTGCAACTTTGGAGGTTTTGTCTAATAATATAGATGTGGCAATATTTTCACTGGAATCCGGCACTCAGGAAATATTGAAGGTTGCACAAATTGTAGAAGTAATGCAGGCCAGAATTGAGAATATTTTTGAAATTGTCAGGGACAGGCTTGAAGAAGAGGATGTGGAAACACAATATATTGACAGGGTTATACTTACAGGAGACGGCATAACAAAGTTCAAAGGCATTGACAGAGTGTGTGAAAGCATTTTTGAAACAAAACATGTTCCCGTTGATTTTAGCAGATTGACAGGCATGAAGAGTGTTTTTACCAATGCAAGTGGAATGCTCATGTACATGGCAATGCAGCTTCCTTTGGGAAGAAAGGAATCGGTCTTTGAGAGAGTCTTTTTAAAGGAAAATGTAACGACTGTCAAGAGCAAGGACAAGAGTGGCTTTGCAAAGTTTATGGATAAGTTAAAAGACTGGGTTTCCAGTTTCAAAGAATGATAATAATATGATATAATGTCTTTGTTACCTAAACAGAGATAAATAAGGGGGTAAACATCTTGGGTATAGAATACGATAGCGAAGAAGGTAAGGACGCAAAATTAATGGTTATTGGAATAGGTGGAGGAGGAAACAACGCCGTCGACAGGATGTCCAGTTCGGATATGGCCAATGTCGATTTTGTTTGCATGAATACGGACAAGCATGTGCTCCTGAAATCCAAAACAAAGATTAAAATCCAGCTTGGCGAAAAACTTACAAGGGGTCTTGGTGCCGGTGCAAATCCTGAGATAGGAGAAAAGGCGGCAAATGAAAGCCATGATGACATTGTCGCATGTCTGAAAGGTGTGGACATGGTGTTTATAACAGCTGGAATGGGTGGTGGTACCGGTACCGGTGCTGCTCCAGTTGTGGCGTCCATAGCAAAGGAAATGGGTATTCTGACAGTTGGTGTTGTGACAAAACCATTTTCATTTGAAGGCCGCAGAAAAATGCAAAATGCCCTGATGGGTATTGAAAAACTTAAGGAGTGCGTTGACTCACTGGTTGTTATTCCAAACGACAACATTTTAAAAGTTGTAGATGAAAAAGTAACTATAGACAATGCCTTCAAGTTGGTTGATGACATTCTTTACCAGTCTGTAAGGGGAATCTGCGACATAATCACAAAGGTTGGTTATGTGAACGTTGACTTTGCAGACGTAAAGGCAACAATGTCAAACCGTGGTATTGTCCATATGGGTGTGGGACGCGCTTCAGGAAAGAACAGAAGCGAAGAAGCTCTGCTTAGAGCAATACAGAATCCTCTGCTTGAAACAAGCATAGATGGAGCAAAAGCTGTATTAATTAACTTCTACGGAGACAAACTGAACATGCAGGAGATGGCGAATATCTCCAATGTTGTATATGAAAAGGTTGACCTTGACGCACAGATTATCATAGGAACTTATGATGCAGGCGATGAGATGAACGATGAGATGCAGGTTACTGTTATTGCTGCAGGCTTTGACGAGGCTGAAGATACCATGCCTGAAGAGATTCTTCCGCCACAGCAAGCAAGAACATCAAGCTATTCTAGCTATGGCAATACTGATAGTGGTCTTTCGGGCTCTCAAACAAAAGAGAGCTATGCATCCAGTCCATCGCAACAAAGACAGGCTCCAAGAAGACCATTGGATGACGACTATGAGGTTCCTCCTTTCTTGCGCAAGTCAAGAAGATAATCATTGTGTCCGATAGAAAATATCTTAATACCCAATTGGCATAAATGCAGTGTGAAATTTATTAACACTGTTTTTTGTTATAGGAAATTGCTCTATATCGGCATAAGGAAGAAAGC
>JAAYLF010000396.1 GCA_012522035.1 Clostridiaceae bacterium | reverse complement strand
TAATGCGGCAAGAGGCGGCATAGTCGATGAAAAGGCATTGTATGACGCTTTGGTGTCCGGAAAAGTAGCTGCAGCAGCACTGGATGTATTGGAACCGGAACCAAACTACAACCTTCCACCTGAAAAGCAGACATATGCCAATCCGCTGCTTACCCTGGACAACTGTATCTGCACTCCACATCTTGGTGCATCCACTCAGGAAGCAAACTTCAATGTTGGTACTGCAGTGGCAGAGCTCGTGGGTAGGGCATTAAAAGGAGAAGTTGTACATGCAGTCAACATGCCTCCGCTAAAGGTTTCAGATATGGAGGAAATCAGACCATATATTGAAATGGCGATTATGCTCGGCAAGATTTATTATCAGGCTGAGAAAAAGCGTGTTAGAAGAATAGAAATCACATACAAAGGAGATTTGGCTGAAAAGGATACCGAAATATTTACCTTGTCGGTAATAAAGGGCTTTTTGCAGCCTATAATCGAGACTCCTGTAAACTATGTAAATGCATATCATCTTCTTGAGTCGATGGGAATAGAACTTGTGGTAAGCAAATCCACAAAGCTTCACAAGTACACTAACCTCATAAGTGTGAAGTTTGTAACAAGTGACAAGGAGCTCAGCGTGGCAGGCACCGTATTTGCCAAGGAAGAGATCAGGCTTGTTGATTTCTTCGGATACAAACTGGATTTTGAGCCTACGGAGAATGTACTTGCAATACACAACAAGGACGTACCTGGCATGATAGGCAAGATAGGAACCATTCTTGGAGAGTCTGGAATCAATATCGCTGCAATGCAGTGGAGCAGGAAAGATCGCGGCGACAAGGCTGAGGCGTTTGTAAGTGTTGATCAGGAAGTACCCGATGATGTTGTTGAAAAAATCAAACAACTTGAAGGGGTACTGAAAGTATCAAGATTGAGTTTCTGAAATGACAATAGCAAGCATTAGCATATCAGATATTATAACGCAGACACTGATTCTGTTCTTCTTGATAGGTTTGGGATACCTTTTTGCAAAAACGAAATATCTGCCTGAATTCAGCGGAGTGGTATTATCGAAACTTGTTATTAAAGTTGCCATGCCCGCCACGATTTTGGTAAAGATACTTGGAGCGGACTTTACCAGAGAGGATTACATAAACGGTATTTACATTTATGTTTTTGCCATCCTGTTTCTTTTGTTGACTCTTGCCATATCATTGTTTGCATCAAGAGTCATGAAACTGCCAGACAAAACCGAAGGGGTTTATGCAATCCAGGCGATGTTTGGCAATGTGGCTTTTTTTGCACTGCCGCTATTCCTGGTTCTGTTCGGCGAGGAAGGAGTTATATATGCCATGTTTTTCAACATGGGCAATGACACACTTCTTTGGTCCATAGGCGTCTTTCTGGTAAACAGACACAAGGAAAGAGATGTTAAGAAGAACCTGAAGCACATGATTAACGCCAACACCATAGCCTTTGTTCTGGGAATTCTGCTTATGGTGACAGGTATAAACAAGGTGCTTCTTGATTCGAAGTACTTTTTCAGTATATACACAACCATGGATTATGTGGCAGGCATAACAACTCCGCTGTCGATGATATTCATAGGATTCATACTGGCAGGCATAAAGCTTAGGGTGAGAGAGTTCAGGAAGAAGGTTCCCATCCTTGTGTTGTCGATACAGAGACTGCTTTTGGTTCCGATCTTATCCATGGCACTGTTTTATCTTCTTTACGGTTTTGGTCTGATAAAGGAATCAGTTGTTTTGATAACCGTATTGCAGTTGGCAATGCCTATTGGGACATTAACCGCATCTCTTGCCATGGAGTACGAAAGCGATTATTTCTTTGCAACAGAAGCGGTATTCGTATCAACTTTGCTAAGCATTTTAACCCTGCCATTAATATCAGTATTGTTGAAAGTCATATTTTAAAACAAAACCGGTAATGAAATATTAATCATTACCGGTTTTATTGTTGAAAAAATTAACAAAACCGATATAATATAAGTATAAAGGTTTGGGAGGATGTTATGAAAATCAAAGGTTTTGTTAGAGTAATTCTTGTTTTCATAGTCGTTACACTTGCTTCATGCATGCTTGTCTCCTGTGTGCCTCATAAAGAAGCCCATGAAGATTCGGGTGTTTTGTTCTGGGAAGTGACGGATGGTGATGGCAAGAAGTTGTATCTGCTAGGCTCGATACATGTTGCTGACGATGATATCTATCCATTTAGCGATGTGATTTTGGATGCATTCAATGCAAGTGACGCCTTGGCGGTGGAAGTGGATATTGATGCTCTTGAAAATGATATCCAGATGCAGATTGAGGTTTTGCAATACTTTATGTATGACGACGGTTCAACAATAGAAGACCATATAGACGAAGATTTGTTTGCAAAAGCAAAACAGTATCTGGTAGAGCGCGATATGTACAGTGAATCCTATTTGCTTTTGAAGCCTATATTCTGGGCGGAATTGCTTAGCCAGACGGCTGCTGAAAAAACAGGACTATCTTTTGACAAGGGCGTCGACATGTATTTCTTGAAAGAAGCAAAGAAGGCTCAAAAGGAGATTTTGGAAGTTGAGACTGCTGTTGATCAGGCTAAAGCCATGGCAAGCCTAAGTAACAACCTGCAGGAGTATTACCTGGAAGACACACTGAACAATGTGGGCAACCTGGTCAAGGACACCTTGGATTTGTATGAGCTTTGGAAGGAAGCCGATGTAGAAAAGCTTGAGAAGTATGTTTACAACGAGGAAAAGAAAAAGGCCTTTTCGGATGAACAGCTCGAGATATTGAATGAGTTTGAGAAGGTGATGATTGTTGACAGAAACAAACACATGGTTGACAAGGCTGTGGAATACATAAACAGCGGAAAGAAGGTCTTTTATGTAGTTGGTGCGGCTCACATGGTAGGTGACAGCGGATTGGTAAATCAGTTGGAAGCAAAGGGATACAAGGTAGTAAAAAGATAATATATGAAAGGGAAATGTTATGGGTTGTTATGAAAGGAAAAAGAATAGCAATTCTAATATTGGAAATAT
>JAAYLF010000050.1 GCA_012522035.1 Clostridiaceae bacterium | reverse complement strand
GTTCGCCCCTACCGTTCCATCGGAACCAAGACCCCAGAATTTGAAGCTTATGCTCGGAGAATCAATTATTTCTGTAGATTCAGGCAAAGACAAGTTTGTCACATCATCCACAATACCAATGGTAAAGTGGTTTTTGGGATTATCCTTTGCAAGATTGTCAAAAACACTAATAATCTGCGAAGGTCTTGTGTCCTTTGAACCTAGACCATACCTGCCGCCAACAATAATTGGTGTTCTTTCACTATTGCTAAAAGCCTTGACCACGTCAAGATAAAGCGGTTCGCCTGGAGCACCAGGTTCTTTGGTTCTATCCAAAACAGCTATTTTCTGCACGCTTTGTGGTATTTCTGCCAAAAACGCGCTTTCAGCAAAGGGTCTGTACAAATGTACTTTTACACAACCAACTTTTTCGCCTTTAGAAATCAAGTAATCCACAGTCTCTTCTATGGTGTCGCATACAGAACCCATTGCAACAACGACTCTATCGGCATCCGCCGCGCCGTAATATTCGTAAGGCTTGTACTTTCTTCCCGTAACAGCGGCAAACCTGTCCATATATTCAACCACAATATCTGGAACGGCATCAAAGTATTTGTTCTGGACTTCCCTGCCTTGGAAATATATATCCGGGTTCTGGGCAGTGCCTCGAATAACGGGGTGTTCTGGATTCAATCCACGACTCTTGAACCGGTCGATGTATTCGTAGTCTATAAGTTGGTTGATGTCTTCACTTTCCAGAACTGATATTCTCTTGTACTCGTGGGATGTTCTGAATCCGTCAAAAAAGTGAATTACAGGCAGACTTGCCTTGAGCGCTGCCAGATGCGATATTACTCCTAAATCCATTACTTCCTGCACATTTGCCGAGCACAGCATTATGGCTCCTGTCTGCCTGCAGGCCATTACGTCCTGATGGTCTCCAAATATGGATAAAGCATGGGTAGCCAGTGCTCTTGCAGAAACATGCAGAACTCCCGGCAGCAGTTCTCCCACCATTTTGTATATATTAGGAATCATCAATAAAAGGCCTTGGGATGCAGTATATGTGGTTGTCAAAGCCCCTGAGGTCAAGGCACCATGCATTGCTCCAGCAGCACCTGCCTCGGATTGCATTTCCACAACCCTTACAGGCTGTCCAAATATATTTTTCTTTCCTTTAGCAGCCCATTCATCAACCAGCTCCGCCATTGGCGATGAGGGAGTTATTGGAAATATCGTAGCTATCTCGGTAAAGTAGTAAGATGCAAAAGCTGCAGCATTGTTGCCATCTATGGTTTCAAGTCTCATAAATCCACCTCTTTTTCATTTATAGAACTATTCTGAACTTGATTGAAAAAAATATACATAAAACGCCTTAAGCTTACATCAACCTCAAAATTGACAGCACTCTTGGCCCAAACTATAATGTATGTGTTAACGTTTTTGTTTGGCGGGAGAACAATTTGTCATGATTAAGAATTTCAGAATTGTAAAAGCTACCACACCTTTATCGCTGGAATCGGAAATGGTTCATTGGCTGACCCACAGCCACACTGAATACGAGTTGAACCTTTACATCAACGTCAAGGCTACTATTTTCATTAATGAAACAGGCTATTTCATAAATGACAACGATATTTTGTTTATTCCAGCCAATGTAGAACACAGTATTTACCTTTCAAACAAACCAAAGAACACCCAGTACTCAAGAATTGTAATCAATTTCAACAACAATTTCATCAAGTGGATGTCACAGGTATTGCCGATATGGAGCTATATTGATACGCTGCGAGAAAAATCATCCTACAAGATATCCCTTAAATTCGAAGACTATCTTTATGTTTCTGATTTGTTTAACAAAATACTCGAAAACTACCAGCTGCAAAACAGTTCTGATATGGTAATTAATTTTTATTATCTCATTAAATATCTGGCAAACAGCAAGAATCATGTTAATCACGACAGTAAAGTCTATGAAATAAGCAGATACTTGGACGAGAACTACAAAGAAGACATAACACTGCAAAAACTCTCTGAATTGTTTTATCTGAATCCCAGTTACATTTCCCGCTTGTTTAGAAAGCGGACAGGACTTACAATCGTACAGTACCTTCAATTCAAAAGGATATTGGACGCTCATAATGCAATTACCTACAAAGGGACAGACATAGCTACAGCTTGTTACGAATCCGGATTTGGAGTATTCAGCACTTTTACAGAATCTACAAAAGATTGATGGGCCACTCCCCCAGAGCTGCAAAGAAGTTAAAAGAAGACAATGACTCCTATGATGATAAACAATAGAAATTGAAGAGGCATCATATTAACCGACGGCCTCTTCCTCTAATGAGTATATGATTATGAAAGTGGTTGAATAATATTGCTTCCGCCTGTCAGGGATACTCTGTTCCTTCTTCCCAGGGTATTTCCTTCAATAATTACTGCATGCAGCTCCCCAGATACTACTTCTTTCAATGTTACATCCACCGAGTAGCCCTTGGTTTCATTAAATATATTGGATGTGATTATGAGGCTTATTGCATCTTTGGAATATACTCCTGCTTTGGCATGATCAGCAAAGTAATTGTCTTTTATTGCAAAATTCTTAATTCTGATGTCGCTGTAAAATCCATAATTTCCACCTTCAAAAATATTGTTGCTTATAAATACTGAGGCGATATGAGGATATTTAACAATATTGTCAATAAAGTCCTTGTCCTCAACCTTTATGCCAGCTTCGGCTGCCGATATCTTGTTATTGCTTATATAAACACCACCTGGTCCGTATCCGTGACATCTTAATATTATCGCACTCCCAGAACAGCCGGACATGGTGTTCCCTGCAATGTCAAAATGCAAAATTTCGTTGATTATTATTTGGCTGCTACCTGTATTGGTAAAAACATTGCCATAGACCTTCAATCCTTCAGGTCTTGCTGCATTTGGATCGGATCTGTCTACAATCATTATGCCCCTGCCAACTCCTGTTATCTCGCTATCAATAATATAGCTGTTTATGGAAGTATTACCTATCTCGGTATAATAGATGGCCAAAGCTTCAGGATTCTTTGTTTCAAAACGGCATCTGCTTACTCTGCAATCCGAGCCCAAAAAGACCAGAAGGGGCGAGTCATTTGATTCATGAGCGGTAAAGGTGCAGTTGTATGCATAAATAAACAATGAATTGACGCAGCTACCTTTGGAACCTTTGTGTTCAAATTCCATATCCGAGATATAGAAATTGTACTTCAAATCCGTCTTTAAAATATCTCCTTGCAGGCTTTCTGCACCAATGATTTTCGTACCTTCCTCTCCCTTGAATTTTAATACCATGGAATCGTCTTTCTCAATATTAATTGTGCTGGTTATGAGATATGTGCCCGATGGAAAATATACGGTTCCGTTGTTTTTCAGTGCCTGTGCCAATGCTTTTTTGACTCCATCGGTATCATCATTTTTGCCATCGCCAACAGCACCGAAATCTTTTACATTGTAAAAGTTGGTTTCCAGTTCAGAAACGGGCTTTTTGGCAATATTGCCGAAAACTACACTCAGAACGGACAAAAGAACAGCAATTATGACCATGCCACATATATAGTAAAACCCTCGCTTTTTCATGTCAGCTCTCTTCCTTTCAATCAAAAACTACATTCAAATCCTCATATTTCTCCCAATTCGGCACACTTGATGGCCTCCCGCGGTTCCAGATTACATTATTCCTTATCACTGTTTCTTCATCATTGTTGCCTATGTATATGTTGTACATCCCCATTTCAGGGTGGGATTGAATAAAGTTGGACTCTATGGTGTTGCGGACGGAATCAGTGATATAGATTGAGCTGCCAACGCTTTGTACAAATTGGTTGTTGTAAATCGTAAAATTAGTAAATTTTGAGGATGTGATGCGCACCCCGTAGTAACAGCCCCAAAAATAGTTGTCTGATATGGTTACATTTTGGATGCTGCCTCCTCCTTTAATATCAGTAACGACTCCACCTTTGGAATCTGTTCTGTTTTCAAAACCATCATTGTTATACAGGTCTCCTGTTTGAGCCATGTAATTGTAGCGTATTTCAACATTCTTGATTCCTGTAGGGCATGGGTTCTGGATTACGGATGTGGATGTACAATCAAGCATGTTGTTTAAAACCTTGCAGCCATC
>JAAYLF010000395.1 GCA_012522035.1 Clostridiaceae bacterium | reverse complement strand
GGGTGTGCAACCTTATGTCTCCCTTTGTATGGAACAGTATGTAGTTGCTTGCGTTGTTCGTATAAAGGATACGTGTGAAAAATGTCGAAAGAATATTGTCCTCCTTAAGAAGCTTGAAGAAGGTTTCCTTGAAGGTTGTCTTCTTTATTAGTATGTTGATAATCAAACTGTCATCAAAAACACTCATTGCATGAGTCACATCGGAGGACATTATGCAAATGTCGCCTTCAACAAGTCTGAGTGAAGTCCCTTCAATTATATTATCGCACGAGCCTTTTAGAACATAAATCATTTCAAAGAATGTGTGGCTGTGTCCCCTCATGGGACTGTATCTTTTGTGTTTCAGCACACATATGTTTGATTCCAGGTTGTCAAACAGAAGAATGTTTTCTTCTTTAAGACAAAAAGAAAAAGTGGTTGTGTTCTCAACGAGCAAAAGTTCGTTGTTCCTGAAATCCTCGTGTTTTCTAAGAAACTCTTCATAAGTATCCTTATTCTGTTTTGCAAAAAACAATTCCTTGTAAATCTGTTCGTCTTCGTCTAATGGTATGAGCCTTTCTAGCAGTTCTCCTGGTTTGTACATATAAAACATCCTATTACATTATTTTTCTTCATCCTTACATCCAATTATATCATCAGGCAATAATATAAACAAGCAAAAGTCGCAACAATTCTTTCAATCTGCAAACAATTTGGAAAATATAATCTGTAGAAAAGTCAATTTATGATTTCACGAATATTATTTAAAGTCATTGATAATTAATAGGTTATGATGGATAATTTAAAAAGAGGTGATGTTATGAGCGAAAAGCTTAAACGTGTGCTTTTGCTGGTGTTGTTCATATCGCTCCTGTTAGGAAATTATAATTTACGAACAATACAATCAAATGAGAATAAATTTCAAATGACGGATAACAAAAGTTATAACACAGAAGATACTGTGTACAAAATGGATTTTGAGGTTTCATCTCTGAGCGAATACAAGTCGGAGCCTGGTTGGAAGTTTACCAGCGAAGGCAACGGCGAAATCGTGAATGGAAAGCTCAAGTGCAAGAGTGGAAAGAGTTTTGACATTAGAAGTGAATTCAAACTTGGTGATGAGTATGGTGCGACACATGCACCCATAGAGTTTGATATGCTGATGACGAAAGGAACAGTAAGTGTAGGAACCAAACTAATCTCTACAGTTTCTGCAGTTGATACCGGCATATGGTTTCATATTTCTCCCAATGATGTCAAGGTGACCATTGGTGGAACCGATGTTGATGAGAAAGTAAACCATGGACTGTCTTTGGATGTGGAGAGGAAGTACAGAATAACAAGCAGTGGTACCAAAACAAGCTTGTTTATATCTGAAGGCGATGACTTTATCAAGGTAGTGGAAGTCATCCTGGATGCTGACAACATGTTCTCCATTATGGATAAAGACGGTAATCCGGTAAGAGAAAAAGTCAAAAACGCAAGAACACCCTATTCCGGTCTGTGGAAAATGACAATAGACAGACTGGATGGACATATAGACAACCTGACATATACCCACTCAGTGGTTACCCAGGTTTTCCCGGAGAGGGATCAGAGGGTTGTTGACTACAGCACATGGGTAGCAACGGACGACCTTGGCCGCACAACCCCAATGCAGGATGAAACAAAAGCTTTGCAGGAAGACAAATATGTAGGACTTTTCTACTTTTTAACTGGAAATGCCCATAGGGAAAGCCAGATAATTGACGTAACAAAAGAGTATCTGGAAAGGGGTATTGACGGACTGAAGGCATTGCTTCCAACGGTTCCAGGGATCTACTGGGCAGAGCCATACTTCGGATACTATCTGAATACTGATACCTGGGTAATAAGAAAGCATGCACAGATGTTCGAGGCTGCAGGCATTGACTTCATATTCCTTGACGTGTCCAATGGAGAAACCTTTGACGAGGCAGTGACCGTATTGTTTGACACATACCTGCAGATTAGAAAAGAAGGAGGCCAAACTCCAGAGATTGCATTCATGTGTGGCGACATGCCCCACATACTGGTACATGATTTGCGCATAATCTACAATTTGGTATACACAAAGCCCGAGTATGAGGAATTGTTCTTCAAGTGGGAAGGCAAGCCGTTGATTTTAGGAAACAACGATGTGCCTGGTGGAGACAAGTGGACTGTTTCCCATGAGACCATTGGTCAATATCCTGAGGAAAGGTTCTGGGAATCTCTTTCAGCTGAAGACAGGGAATACTTTGAAAGCGGCCAATATGAAAAGGATTTGAGCAACTTTACTGTAAGGAAGAGCTGGGCATGGCAGTCAAGAAAATACGACAATGACAAAGACTATGCAGGTTACTGGGATTACCTTGATGACTCTCCACAAGCTCCTGGAAGAAGCTTTAAAGGAGAGGTGGAACAGGTTCCTGTCAGCATTGCAATACTTGCACATCTCGGCAAGGGAAGAAGCATGACTGGCAATAATCCCAACTATGGCAACAACAAGGAAGACTTTGAGTTTACCTTGGGTACAGCACAGTACGGATATCACTTTGCAGAACAGTTTGAAAGAGCCCTTGAGATCGATCCGAAGGTTATTATGATAACCGGCTGGAACGAATGGGTTGCAGGAAGACAAAGGAACTCTTTTGCTGATATGAAGACAGGACATACTACAACACCGTATTACCACTTTGTTGACCAGTTCAATCCGGAGTTCTCAAGAGATGCAGAACCCATGAAATTAAGGGATGGCGTTGGCTTTGGCGATGCATACTACTATCAAATGGTATCCTATATAAGAAAGTTTAAGGGAATGCCGCCACTTCCCGGTTCACCTTGGAAGGATGTTGTTTCCTTTGATGTGTCCATAT
>JAAYLF010000394.1 GCA_012522035.1 Clostridiaceae bacterium | reverse complement strand
CACCTTAAGAGTTTAAAGATGCAATCAATAAAAAACTGCCAGGGAGCGAAAATGCATGAGTGAAATCAAAATGATTTTCAAGTGTACTATATCAAAACGACAAATAATTAGAAGTCTCATACACTATGCGATTATAGTTTTGCTGTCCGCAATAATCCTTACCCGGTATTCCCAAGTGATAGATCAGTTCAAGTATGGAACACGCTATTTGGAACACCAGAACTGGGACATATGCATAACAACCTCTTCTGACAGAATTCCAATTGACAAATTCAACGAGATAGTGAGTCAGGAGAACATAATAACAAAAGCCAGCTTTTATCCCCGCATACAAAGTAATGTTTCACTTAATAACAAAATATCAAAAGACGTTGGGATAGGAACACTGGCGGACGATTCCCTTGATAGTTTGTTTCATACACTGCTGCCGCAAGAAACCTTGATGTCATACGACAAGAAGCTTATGTCAAGAAAAGATGCCGTAGTTCTACCCCACTCTGTCGCAATGGAAATTAATGCAAAAGTCGGCGATACTGTTTCAATACACGCACTTAAGACTGATGAAATGCACGATTTTGTTCTGGCCGCCATATATAATGATAAAACATATATGCCATTTTTTAAAGCAGTCGTCCTAAGCGGCAGTTTTCCCTCTTTGGAAACTGAACCGGATTATAGCATCATTTTTGTGGATATTCGAGATATGAATACTGCCTTGAAGGAAATTGAAAAACTAAAAAAGGACCTAGAAGGATCCCGGCATGACAACGCATCAAGAAGAACGAACAAAATCTGGTTGGAATACAGGGAGAGCCAGTTGCAACTTGAGCTTTCATTGAAAGTATTCAACGAAAAGTCAATAGCTTTTCTTACCTTCTTCTCCATCTCCTCCTTGTGTTTACTGTTCTTTAACGACAAGCGCAAATCGCTGATTGTAAACAGAAAAGCCTTCGGGGTACTGTCAGCCTTTGAAATGAAGCGAATACACTATTTTACATACATGTTTGCAAGTTCATACATTTCTCAAACATTTGCATTCATTGTCGCCGCATTAATACTTAACATTTTCGTATATAATCCACTAGATTCCTTTTACTTTACAAGGAATTTAGCAGAACTATCGCCGTTCTTTGCTCTTGCATTTGCCATAACTTCAATGGTGGTTGCTTTCCTTGCCTTGTGGCTCATAAGAAAAGAAAAGTTAATGGAAGCCCTTAATCAGGAAGTATAAACCGGAGGTTCATCATGCTGCTAAAGTATCTGGGTGCCTTATGGAAAAAAAGCTTTTTAAAACAGGTTTTGTCTTTTGCATATTTGCTGCCGGTCATGCTTGTCATATTCACAAGTCTGCTTCAGATGGTACTGCCAGGTTACAGTAACTATCAATTCTACAAAAGAAGCAACTTTACTTACATGTACAGCGATATACCTCTTACCGCAGATAATCCATTACAAAGCATCAATGTGAAAGAAGGAGTTTTAATGCCTTCGAATCACATGGCTGTTTACTCTCAGTTAAAAGAGATGGAATACGAGCAGATGTCCTTCTTTGAGAAAAACTCTTTTGAAGACGTTCTCTATGCAACAAAAGACATGAATATGCATGCAACCTACTTCTCCAAAGACAACTTCATAACCAAAGTAAAAGAGTTTAAGGATAACACAATATACATATCCTACGGCACTGCAAAGAGTCTGGGGGTCAAGTTAGGTGACTTGGTAGCAGTAAAAATGCAGGACGACTTTTTGGATGAAAAAGAAATCAGATTGACTGTCGCAGGATTTATTAAACCGCTGAATAGAGATCTTATCCTGTCCTACTCCACCTACTCAGGCTTTACAGCGCTGGCTTTAATTAGCAAGGAGGATTATGACTTTATTCTTGAAAATGTTATGCGTATAAACTACACCTTCTTTACAGACAAAGCCCAAAATGCAAGCCAAAAGGCCTACGAAGTCAAAAAAGATGACCTGGTGAAGTCCGTTGAGATGTTCTTTGACTTAAAAGAATCAAAAAGGAAAATAGTCTTGTCCGCACTCTCCACAATCGCAGCCATTGTTTTTCTCACCTATTTTGAGTTCAGTTTTGCCAGAAGAAAGAACAGAAAAGACATAGAGACTTTTATGAAGCTTGGAATGCCTGCAAAAAACGTTCGCATAATCTACTTTCTAATAGTATACACAAGCTTTGCAATAACAGTACTTCTTACGATTCTTATCACCAAGTTCATTTATCTTGACAGAATGGTTGGCATATACTGCGATCCTGTTGTGCTGCTGACATTCTTTGCAGTCCTTCTTATAACAGGAAGCATTTCAATACTGGTCCAGTCGTTGTTTATAAAGCGGTATTGCAAGTCAGCAATACCACAAATTATCCGTATCAAAGGTCGTATGGTTAGTGCGGCGGGGGAGTTTGAGCTATAAACATCTTGTCAAAAAGCTCCATTTCAAGCAAGGAAGGGTCAAACTTTTCATTGACATCACAAGTCAATGCCAGATATGTGTTCTCATTCACCCGTTTAACAATGATACTCCTGTTGTTATCCCACTCAAAGTAATTGTATTCCTTTCCATTGTATTCAACTACATCCTCATATATTGTTCCATCATCGGTAACATAGGAGAACTGGAACTTGTATTCATTATATAAAATCCAATATGTGTATCCTTTCTTGTTAAACATGTGGCAATCAGGATTGGGGTAGTCCTCCACTCTATATATCAGCTCAAACCGTGATATCTCAAACTGTGTATTAACAGTATATATATCGTAGAAATTACGATGTATAAGCTCTATGTATTCCCAGGAATCAATCATATCCTCAATCACACAACCTCTTGAAACCTCACCATTATACGGAGATATGTAAGTGTCGGGCGTATTCTCATGCATGGTATTTTCCTGTTTTAAACAACCGGACAGCAACACAAGCAAAAATATTAATAACAAAACAGTTTTTCTCATACAATTCCTCCATTAGTCATCTTCATAAATATATACAATTATGAAGCATTGATGGTCACAACAAACTCTTGTGCTTTTTCACCTGAAACAACTACAAGAATGTTTTCGAATAGAAAGATGGCTTCATCCAATGAATTTTTCATTAAGTAATCAAAACTACTTCCTTTATACATATTGTAATTCTTGTTCTCTTCCATACTCCTATGATATGATTCAATGGTTGTGTTACCATATCCGGTGTTGTAATACAGATCTAGCTCCAAACCATTCTCTAAATAGAAAACCACCCTATTATCCTCAAGCAACTCTATAACGCCAATTCTGGAGTCATCCAGTTTCATCACATCAGTCAAAGGCATAACCCCGTTATAAAACTCCTCATCTTTCTTTACTTCCTCAAATAAAGAATCCATATCAAAAAAAGTCATGCTCCTTTTGGTTGGTGCAGGATAAAATGTTTTAGTTGGCTCTGGAGTAAAAGAACTATTAGGCACTGTAATATTTGGTGTATTTGTTGGCTCATTTAGAATTACACCAGGATCCTTCTGTCTGTCAGAAAAGATAAAAAGAAGTACAAAAAAAAGCAAGAAGACAGCCACAATGCTTGCAAAAACCTTTCTTTTTTTGCTTTTCCCAAGTTTCCCCTTTATACCTTTTTGAATTCTTTCGTCCACTTCAGGGGTTAACTTGATACTCTCAAACTTATCCTTTAAATACTCCATCTCATTCATCTCCAAGAACCTCCTTGAGCTTCTCCCTGCTTCTCTTCAGTTGCATTTTAATTGCGGACTCCGACATATTCATAATGCCGGCAATATCACCAACTGTATACTGTTCGTAATAATACAGGAGCATAATCAACCTGCTCTTATCAGGCAAAACAGACAATATATCAAGTATCTCAATTCTTTCCACATTCATATTTTCTGGTACATCAATTTCATCTGCTTTGTCGACAAACCTTCTCCAATAAGATTTTCTGAAATTTATGCACATGTTTACTGTAACCCTTGCAAACCAGTTGCGTGCATGCTCCTGACTTTCAAATTTGGGAAGTCGCTTGTAATATGATACAAAAACATTCTGCACCAAGTCCTCCGCATCAAATGTGTTGCCCAAATATATTACAGATATTCTGTACACAAGATTTTTGTATGTTTCATACATTTCTTAGTCTTTCTCCTTCATTACCATATACAATCAATCTCCCCAAATGGTCACACATGAGTTTGCAATAATAAAAATGATATTGTATAGTCAGGTCCAATAATTAATCTCCATACAAACTTTCAACCGCAGCTCTTTCTATCTCAAGTCCTCTTTTGTACCTCTCCAAAAAGACATTGAACCCTTTTACATCCTTTTCATCAGGCTCCAATACAGAAGAATCATCCTGTGCAAACACTTTGCCATCAAGATAATCTGCCAAAGTCTCATCTTTTTGCCTGTTCTTCATGTAAGAAGCAAGAAGAGCAATACCCCAGACCCCTCCTTCACCGGCGGTATCAAGCACCGACACAGGTACATTCAGTGCAGCAGCCATTACCCTTTCACCAACACCCTTGGTTTTGAAGAAACCTCCATGACCCCTCAAGTAGTTTATCTTGATATTCTCCTGATCCAAAATATCCATACCTATTCTCAATGTGGCAACGGATGAATACATGAGTGTTCGCATAAAGTTGGCAAGATTGAACACATTGCCTGGTCTGTATGCAAAAAGCGGGCATCCTTTTTCAAAACCAGTAATATGTTCTCCGGAAAGATAGTTGTATGCAAGAAGACCACCGCCGTCTTCTTCTCCCTCCAAAGCCATGTTGAACAAAGTTTCATAGATTCTTCCTGTCTCCACCTCAAAACCCATTCTTAGCGTATATTCCCTAAACAAGGATACCCAGGCGTTAAGCTCGGAGCTGCAGTTGTTGCAGTGCACCATGGCAACCAAATCACCTACAGGGGTTGTAACCAAATCGATTTCCGGGTATACCTTTTCAAGTTCCTTCTCCAGTACAAACATGGCAAATACACTTGTTCCTGCTGATACATTTCCTGTGTACCTGGCTATGCTGTTTGTGGCAACCATGCCTGTTCCAGCATCTCCTTCCGGCGGACACAAGGGTATGCCTGGCTTCAGCCTTCCTGCAGGGTCAATCAGTCTTGCTCCCTTCTCTGTTAGAACACCTGCATCATCACCTGCTGCAAGAACCTTTGGCAGTATGTCTCTTGTTCTAAAAGGCATGTTTCTGTCCTTTAGTACGCTGTCAAATAGACACAGCATGTCTCCATTGTAGTCTTTGGCATGAATGTCAATCGGGAACATGCCTGAGGCATCCCCAATTCCAAGCACCTTCCTGCCGGTAAGCCACCAGTGTACATATCCGCTTAGAGTAACAAGATAGTCAATCCTTTTAACATGGTCTTCCCCATTCAATATGGCTTGGTAAAGATGGGCAATGCTCCACCTTTGCGGGATATTGTATTGAAACATCCCTGTAAGCTCCTTCGATGCTTTTTCAGTATATGTATTTCTCCAGGTTCTGAAAGGTACAAGGAGCTTTTCACCCTCAAAGGCAAGATATCCATGCATCATTGCGCTTATTCCCATTGAGCCTACCCTGCTTAGTGTTAGTCCATATCTCTTCTTTACATCCTCATAAAGATTTCTGTAGCTTTCCTGGATACCTCTCCATACATCATCAAGGGAATAGGTCCAGTTGCCATCAATATATTCGCTTTCCCACTCAAAGCTGCCTGTTGCCACAGGCTTATGAGCATCAGTAATGAGAACGGATTTGATTCTTGTTGAACCAATTTCAATTCCCAAGGACGTTCTGCCACAACTTATGCATTCAATAACCTTGTCAACGCTCATATACCAAAACCTCTCTTCATTTCCAATGTTATGTCAAAAATACAACAATAACATGGGAGTGTCAATCGATGCATTTAATATTAACAAAAAACCGCACATCATTTAGATGCACGGCTAATAATTATCTAAATCGCCACATGATTGTTGCCAGATGAATTGAATAGATATGTCAAGCTATCCAAATTTCCTTAAAAGCATTTTCACTTATATAATCTCTGAGGAGGGCTGTTTGTGACACACAATCCATTATTTTATTGTTTTTGTCGAAAATGATCCATCAGCATTCCACACAAGCTCCTTTATCTCAAAGAAGTGCAGCTGATTTGGCTCATGGGAAATATAGGAGATGTACCATTTGCCTTTGCTGAAATATATTTCGCTGGCAGAAACCGATGGAATTATTGTTCTGATATCCGGATCCGCATCAACAAACCCAGAGGTTGGATTGTCAGAGACTGCAAACACGGTGCCGGCCTTGTAGTCTGTATAGAACAGATAGTATTTGTTGTCTTTCTTTACTACGAAAGGTGACTCCGGTGGTGTGTTTATACTCTCTTTAAGAACAAAATATCCTTCATCCTTCCAGTCGTACAGATTTTGGGATGATGCAACGCCTATTGCGTAAATGTTTCTTTTGTATTCCTCACTGTACATGTGAGCGCAATAATAGGCGTAGAAGGTGTCACCATCTTTCAAAATACATGGATCTCTTCCATCGGACCAGGTGTCCTTGTTCCAAATCGCCCACTTCCCAGGAGTTATCACCGGGTTGTTTTCATGCCTCTCCCAGTTGTACAGATCCTTTGATTTTGCAAGTCCTATTGCCTGGGCCACATTGTTGTTCACGCCTGTATAGAACATCCAATACTCACCCTCATGATATATCACGTGAGGCGCCCATACCTGGTATTCATCCCACTCCCCTTCTTTGGTCTGCAGCACCGGTTCTTTTACTTCCCAGTGTATCAGGTCTGTACTTACGGCATGCCCAAAGTTGTTGGTTTGACATTCAGCCCATGTAGTCACTGCCTTGCCTCTTATGTAAAACAGATGATGAACACCATCCTTTTCTATCAAGGCATGGTCTATTACAGTTCCACCAAGCTCGGCAAATCTGCCTTCATAGGGTATCCTGTTATCCTTAAGCTGCTTGAGTATGTCCTTTGCCTGCTGAATAATATCTTCGGGAGAGCCATATGAATCATCAACCCATTCAAACCTTCCTTTGGGTATTTGCCCCTTTAGCATCCTCTCCGCCCTGTCAAGCAGACACAACCCAATTTCTCTAGCCTTTTCAAACTCAAACTTGTTGGAATAGTTGTCCTCGTTCAAATTACGAAAGCCCTTTCTAATGCTTTCAATATCATTAAACATCCAAATTCACTCCCATTAATTCATGTCAATTTGAAAATAGCATACATGAGCAGAAGACCGAAGTCAATCTTGTGAAATAGCAAAAACAGTAAGCTGTGTACATCCCCCCTTTGCAGCCCTCTCAACTATATAGTCGCTAAAAAAGCAAAAAGGGTTCACTCATTTTCCAGCAAAACCAATGCTTTTTTGTACAGCTCGTCAAATAAACACCCGCAACTGCCGCATTCTGCATCTGCCTGTTTGACAGCTTCTCTCAATTCATCCAAATCCCCTGTCCCGTCAAGATACTTCCGGGACGGAACAGCAATCAAGTCCCATCCTGATTCAACAAACTTCACCAGAATCTTCTCTATCTCTTTATTCTCCATTCCTAACACCTCCATTCTACTCATTGGTATAATTATACTCTACCAGAACTTTTGTTCAATAAATATATAATTTAACAAACCCGTAATATTATAGAATAATGAAATTAGAATAACGTTTTTGTAAATAATAGACTCAATGGACCATTTTCAAAATCCAATAGAAATAATATACGGAAAAGGAGTCGATACTGGTATGAAGAAGTGGAAATGCACTGTATGCGGTTACATCCATGAAGGAGATAGTCCCCCTGACGAATGCCCCATTTGCAAGGCACCTTCAACAGATTTTGTTCTTATGGATGAAAAACCAAAAAGATGGCGCTGCACCGTGTGCGGCTACATCCACGAAGGTGAGGAAGCTCCCGATACATGCCCAATTTGCGGAGTGGAAAAGGGCAGATTTGAATTGGTAGAGGCTGCAGCAAAAGATGAGTACAAACAGCTGGATGCAGTTGGCCCAAACGGTAAAAAACTGTGGCAGTGTACAGTATGCTTGTACATCTACGAAGGAGACGAACCTCCCATCTTTTGTGCACGCTGCTGGGCTCCTCAAGAGCTCTTCGTAGATATGAAGAATCCAAAACCCATACCTGATCCAAACAAACCTGCTACCACTGATGAAACCGAAGCTGACATTATTGTAGTCGGCACGGGTGCCGCTGCATTCAGTGCCGCCATCACT
>JAAYLF010000393.1 GCA_012522035.1 Clostridiaceae bacterium | reverse complement strand
GGATACAGTTTGCAGATTTGAACTCTCCGTCCCTGCCTTTACGCATTTTACCAAATACTACTAGTAGCTTGTCAGAGGGACATTTTCTGTATCTGCTCAGTATAAAGATTATGATTCCAAAAAGCAGAATAACTATCAAACCAACGATATAAATTAGTTCTGGCATTTTTTATCTCCTTTCCCTTTTATATTTTCTCCACCACCAATGTATTGGGATGAACTACATCCTTTACAATTATCCGACTACCTGTGGGAATATCCTCATCGCTTTCAGTGACTGCATCAAACTCTCTCAGTCTTTCCTGTACCACAACACTGACCTTTCCCTTGCCCTTCCCTTTAGGAGGGATAATCAAATATACGGTTCCCTGTTTTCCAACCGCATTTCTTATATTTATATTCCCGCTGTACTGAAGCTTCATGGCCATCTGCATCAATTTTGCAAGCAGAAGCATGGTGGCAAATCCCGCCAAAAGTCCTATCAGCAAAGCAAAAGGAGTTTTCATACCACTTTTCAGGCAGAAGATTGAGGTCCAGCCGCCTATTGCAAAGAAAGCAAGGATTCCCCTAATTGTCAGAAGCTGTAGTCCTGACACATCTGCAAGATCATCAACACCAAAATCAGATCCGTCCACATCCAAATCCACGGCATCTACACCGTCCATTCCATCGTCCCCGATGCCAAATAGCGCAAGAATGGTTTGGATTACCAGGATTACTGAGGAAGAAGTGGCCAATATGTACAATATTTTCTCCAGCATGGATATAGATTCCCACCAGTTCATAGCTTCCCTCCCAAAGGCAATACTATCTATATTTATATTTAATTTTACTGCAAATAATTACCTTACAACCCTGCCAGAACCATCGCCGCCCATCAATGTCTTTACTTCATTGACAGTTACATGGTTGTAGTCGCCGTAAATTGAATGCTTTAGACAAGATGCAGCTACTGCAAACTCAATAGCTTCCCTTGGCTCATAGTTGTTAACAAGGGAGTAGATAAGACCGCCGCCAAAGGAGTCACCGCCACCTACCCTGTCCACAATGTGTACTTTGTATTTTCTGCTGAAGTAATAATCGTTACCGTCATACAGCATTGCGCTCCAGTTGTTGTCATCCGCAGACAAGCTTTCTCTAAGTGTAATGGCAACATACTTCAGTCCAAACCTGTCCGCCAGCTGCTTTGCCACATCCTTGTAGCCAGCCAGGTCCAGCTCTCCTGATACCACATCTGTATCTCTTGCATTGATTCCAAACACATCGTCCGCGTCTTCTTCGTTGGCTATACATAAATCCACATAGTGCATAAGCCCGCCCATTACCTTGCCCGCCTTTTCTCTGGTCCAAAGCTTTTTGCGGTAGTTGAGGTCGCAGCTTACCATAATTCCTTTTTCCTTGCACTTCTTCAAAGCTTCCAACGTAACTTCCGCCACGTTGTCACCCAAGGCTGGAGTGATTCCTGTAAAATGGAACCATTTTGCTCCATTCAATACCTCGTCCCAGTCAATTTCACCCATCTGGATTGCTGATATGGATGAATACTTTCTATCATAAACAACTTTTGATGGTCTTTGGGATGCTCCTGTTTCCAGAAAATATATGCCAAGTCTTTCTCCGCCTCTCAACACGTAACTGGTGTCTACACCGAACTGTCTTAGTGAATTTATGGCAGCTTGTCCAATTTCATTCTCAGGCACTTTCGAAACAAACACAGCGTTTTCTCCATAGTTGGCAAGGGAAACGCTCACATTCGCCTCTGCTCCACCAAAAGTTACTACAAAGTTGTCTGCTTGAACAAATCTCAACTTATCGGGGGTTGCCAGTCTCAACATTATTTCTCCAAAACATACAATCTTGTTCATTCTTCCCTACCTCTCCTTACCGCTTCTATATATTTCAATCCGGTTTCATATATCGAATCGTAGTCGCCTGTCTTTGCGCTCTTGGTCAAGTTGCTTCCAACACCTATTGCCACGGCACCAGCCTTAATCCAGTCAGCTGCGTTGTCAAGATTCACACCGCCTGTAGGCATAAGTTTTGCATGTGGCAGAGGACCTCTTACTGCTTTGATAAATGCAGGTCCGAATAATTCACCCGGGAACAACTTGATAATATCCACGCCGCACTCCATGCACTCTACTACTTCCTTGACAGTCATGGCACCAGCCATGCACGGAACTTGGTATCTGTTGCATAAAGTGACAGTATCTTTGTTCAAACAAGGAGTTATGATGTATTGGGCACCTGCCAAAATGGTTTCTCTTGCAGTTTCTGGATCCAAAACGGTTCCCGCTCCAATAATAACTTCGCCGTTTTTGTAGGTCCTGGCAAGCTCTTTAATAACATCTCCCGCGCCTGGCACAGTATATGTTATTTCCACAGCCACAATACCCGCTTTTGCGCACTGCTCAGCTATTTTAAGAGCCTGCTCGGGTGTCTCGGCTCTTACAACAGCAACAACTCCACAGTCAACAATTCGCTTTAATACTGTACTCTTATCCATTTATTCATCAACCTAACCTTATCAATTTTTTACATCAGAAATATAATATCACATAATCCATTACTTTACCATATTGCATTATATAATTTTGAACAAAAAAACAAGCCGGGCAGTCACCCGGCAAATTCCTCGTTATTGATAATATGATATTTTAATAAGTTCCTGAGTTGACGTTATTCCCTTTCTTACAAGCTCCATGGCGCTTTCCTTAAGAGTCATCATGCCCTGCTCCTTTATGGCATAAGCCTTTATCTCCTCCATTGGAGCATTTCTGGATATGAGTGTTCTTAAAGTCCTGTCAATCACGGCTACTTCGTCTATTCCGATTCTGCCTTTGTAACCCGTATTGTTGCAGACGTGGCAGCCTTTTCCCTTCCTGACTTCCACAATATCATCGTCAAGGAGTTTCCTTTCTGCAAGCTCAGGCTTGTATGTTAACATGCAGTATGGACATATCTTGCGAATAAGTCGCTGAGCCACAAGTCCTGTAACGGAGTTGGCAATCAAGTATGGAGAGACGCCCATGTCGTTAAGCCTTACTATGGCAGACAAGGCATCATTTGTATGCAAAGTTGACAGAACAAGGTGGCCTGTTATGGCTGCTCTTACCGATATCTGCGCCGTCTCCGTATCCCTTGTTTCCCCAACCATTATGATATCAGGGTCTTGCCTCAGTATCGCCCTCAATCCCACATCAAAGGTAAGACCTGCCATGTTGTTTACCTGCATCTGATTTACCCGTTCCAGGTTTCTTTCCACAGGATCCTCTATGGTGGATATGTTTACTTCTCCTTTTGACAGATAATCAAGAGCCATATACAAAGTAGTGGTTTTTCCACTTCCTGTAGGTCCTGTAATATATATGATGCCGTGGGGGGACATAAGCATTTGCATGAACTTGTCATAATTTGTTTTGTTCATTCCAAATTGCTCCTTGTTGTCAATAGGCGTGTCAGTAAGAAGGAATCTCATAACCGCTTTTTCGCCATGGATTGTTGGAATGATGGACACCCTCACGTTGATTTCATTTCCTTCAACCACAGTCCTGAAATGGCCGTCCTGGGGAACTCTTTTCTCTGCTATGTTCAGGTTGGCCAGAATTTTTATACGTGCTATCAAAGGGTTCTGTATTTGATGGGTAAGGTTCATGTAATCAACAAGCATTCCGTCAACTCTAAACCTGATTAACGTACGTTCTTCAAAAGGCTCTATATGAATATCGCTTGCGTTGGTGCTGTAGCCTTTTGACAAGAGACTGTCAAGCAGCCTGACCACCGGTGCCAGGTTTGTGCTTTCCGCCTCTTCCGCACTCGTGACTTCCACCTGCGTGCTTAGCACTGTGGAATGGACATGCTTGGCAGCCCTCTGCACATCTATTTCACTGTAATAATAGTTGATTAGGTCCAGTATGCTTTGGGACTCCGCAAGATAAATGGAAAGATTCATTCTTGTAAGCTGTCGTATATCCTCTATGGCATAGAAATTAAGCGGGTCGCTCATGGCAACGGACAAAGTTCCATTCTCCACTTTTATACCTATCATATTGTATCTTACAGCCAAATCTTTCGGAATCTTGCTTACTGCCTCAATTTCTACGGGAAATGCAACAACATTAATAACGGGGAGGTTAAGACGCTTTCCCAATGCCTCGATAACCTGGGTTTCTGTTACAAAACCAAGTTCAATAAGGATCTGTCCCAGTCTCTTTTTCCTGTCCCTTTTTTGGAACTCAAGAGCCTGGTTCAGCTGGTCATCGTTTATATAATTGTATTCCTTCAGGACTTCTCCAATAGGAACATTCACGATATTGTTCATAATCTCACCCATTACATCAGCAATTCAAACAAATTGAATTTGCCTTCCTCGTGCATATATACCTCAAAAGTCATTACTATTGAAACATTTGCCGCTTTCTCCCCAAGCGATCCGTCTGCTCCAGAAATAATGTTGCAGCTCTCTATCCTTATTGTTCCTGTTTCTAAAAACAAATCCAGAATTCTTTCAAAATCCTTCATGCTGCCTTCAAGGCGCAAGGAAATCCTCATAACCTGAACAGTTACTGCTTCTTCCTTATCGTCCTTCTGCATATACGGCAGAATCTCTTTGGGAACTGGTCCGTTTACGTTAAAGCTTCTAAGCACAAGATTGTTTCTGATTGCAATTTCCGTTACAAAAGCATCCAGCTGCTGGTTGCTGAGCACAGGGTTCATTCTGGCAAAAAGCTCGTCCACTTCTGTTTCAAGCTGCAAAATGTCTTCCTTGTATCTGTCATAGTTGTTTATGCTGCTTCTTACCTCAAACTCCTTAAGCTCAAGATTAAACAGCTCGGTTTCCAGTTCGCCGTGCTTGTCAAATAACGGTTTTACCACAAACATTCCGACACCATATAGGATAAGGATTATAAACAGGATGTATAAAAGAATTTTTTCTCTTTTAGTAAGCTTTTTAAACAGTATTGACATCATTCATGCACCCCGGCTTTCAACAGACAAGTTACCTTGAATGTGTATTCATTCTCCCTGCTTTGGCTCCAGCCATCGTAGGACACTTTTTCAAAAAGCTGTGTAGCGCTCAAATCCTGGGTAAAGGTTGAGGCTGCTTTAATGTCCGTTGTTGATACCTGCATAACCAAAGATGCACCGCCAACACTTGAGCTGTAGGAAATGTCGTGAATTACAATATCGCTCTTCAGACATGCTTCTATCTTTTTAAAAAGTTCAGAGTTAAACAGAGGATAGGAATTATAATTGTCTCTGAACTTTTTCAAGAAGTCTTTTTTGTCATTAAGCTCTTTCTGTTTGTCTTTTATTTCAACAACTTCCTCGTATTTTTTTGATATGTCAGGATTGTTCAGATACTCGTTTATCTTGTCAATCTCAGCGGAAAGCTCATTATTCTTTACATAGAGCCAATATGAAATCACTCCCAATATCAATAAAACTAATATGGGGATTATAGCGAGAAGTATACCTGCTTGGTTCTTCTCTTTCTTTACTTTGGAATTTTTCAGTGCCTTGTACAAATTTATGTCTTTTGTCATATCACTTACCCTACCCTAAATCTATATCAGATTCCCACTTGCGTATATGTTGTCAGAAAGAATAAAGCCCTGTGCTTTTTTATGCACAAATACTTCAGATTCATTGTGCGGAAAAATCTGCGCTTTTATCCCAAGTGCACTGTTTATCTGTCCGTATATAGCCTCCTCATCTTTATACAGGCCACAGAAATACACATTCCCAACATCATGGCCGCTGCGCTGCGTACTGGCAAACTGGATAAAGTTTGATACATGCTGCGTTATTTCCATGAATGACAGATTAGTTCCCCTGTCGTAAAGGAGTCTGTATTTGTTTGATATGGAAAACTTTCAGTTTACAAACAAATAGCTTGCAAAACTGCTTCCATCCAGTGTAATAACTATGTATGTCTTTTCCCTTAAACTTCTTAGAAAATGTCCAATTTTGATAATGCTGTTTATGCTGAGATTTATGCTTGTTATACGTATGCCATTGCTTTCAAACAAGTCCACATAACTTTTAAGAAGGCTTTTCTGCACACTGCATGCATATATGTCCATGTCATATTTCTTCTGATCTTTTTTCTTTATGTTGTCGTCTGCATGCAAAACCGCGTAATCCAGAACATTTTCGCCTTCTTGAGGAGACAACTCCCTATTAATAATCCGCAGTATCTTTTTGTGGGAAACCAATGGAACCCTCATTACCTTTCCTACTACAGGTGCGTTATCTATAACGAGGCTGATGCCTTTGGTTGGAAACTTGTTGGTCTTCCATATGTCTCCAATCTCCTCCCTTAATGCCAGGGCATCCGTTATAACTCCATTTAACATGGAGCCATCAGGTGTGGGTGCATTAAGATATTCATATATATTGAATACACCAAACTTGGCATCACCATTCACTATATGAATTTTTTCATTTGATATGTGTACTGATATCATTCTACACCTCAATACCTGTATCTGTATAAGTTCACCATGGGGAGCATTACTGCCATAACTACAAATCCTATGACAACTGCCAGGAAAATTACCAATGCAGGAGCCAGATATGTAGTTATTCTCTGCATGGCTGCCTCCGCTTCGTATTCCATCGAGTTTGCCGTTGCTTCAAGCATCTTGTCCAGTCGACCGGTTTCCTCTCCAACTGATATTGTTGATGATAGTTTAATGTCGAATCCGTCTACCATGCCTATCGAAGTTGACAAGGAGTCACCACTTTTCACTCTTTCAATGACACGGTCAAACTGATCCGCTATAAATCTGTTTGTTATGGTATTTTTAGCAATCGACAAACATTTTATCATAGGTATTCCACTGGAGTAAAGGGAGTTCAATGTTCTTGCAAATCTGGCAGTATGAATTATCCTTAGGAGTTTGCCTATTCTGGGTATTTTGAATTTTGCTTTGTCAAACAAAACCTGGAATTCCCGAAATCTCCACGCTATAGCAAATACAAAGATTATAGACATGAATATTATAAAAATTGCCAGCAGATTATTTCTGAGCATACTACTTAATCCCAAAACTATTTTGGTTGGCAGTGGCAGCTCCAAGCCGGTAAAAACGTCTGAAAATCTGGGCATTATGAATACGAAAATAATGAAAACACTTACAATTGTAAGTCCAAGCAAAATTATTGGATATACCGTACTTCCCAATATCTTCAGGCGAAGCTCTTCATCTTTTTCATAGTGGTCTGCAAGATTCATAGCGGTTTTATCAAGGGTACCGCTTACTTCAGATGCTCTAATCATGTTAACCATAAGATCAGGGAATAACCCCTGTTCTTCCATCGCATCAGATAGTGACATTCCCTGCCTTATCTTCATGTTTATTTCATTGTATATTTCTCTTATATGCTTTTTTACGTCCCTCTGACTTATTATCTGCAAAGATCGTGCAAGGTCTACTCCCGCACCCAGGAGACTTCCCAGATTGCGACAGAAATCCGAAATCTCCATTGGGGTTAGCTTGTGTTTCTTCTTTTTCTCCACATGTTCTTTGCATGTCAAAAGAAACAAGCCCTCTGCCTTGAGCAGCTCGTGCAACTTTTCCTCATCTGAAGCTTCCCGCATCCCATATTCCTTTTTGCCTTGTATATTGGTTGCAGTATATTTATATATTGGCATATTATCGTCTCGTAACTATTAGCTCTTCCATATCATCCAATTCAATTCTACCATGATACATACTTTTAGAAAAGAGGACGGCATTTACGCCGCCCTGTCAATACCTAAAGATTAACTAGCTTGTCCGCGATTAAGGTTCTAATGTTTCTGGCGCTGAAATAGTTACTCCTTTATATACAACTTTAGTAACATTGCCATTTGACAGAACTAATTCCTTTATATCCGTAACTTTAACATCGGCTAGAGCGGCCACTTCCCCTAAAAAACCACTTTCACTACCATCGACATTTTCGCCTAGTGCATATTTCTCAGATGCAAGTGTCTGAGCAGCTAGATATACCGCTCTGGCTTCTGCAGAACTAGTTCTTTCATTTGCTTTGTCAATCCACCCGATCATCGTTGGCACCAATACCGCTGCTAAAATTGCCAAGATTACCAATACAACGATAACTTCAACTAGAGTCATACCTTTTTTGTTGAATAATTTCTTCATAAGTTGACACCTCTTCTATATATTCTCTATTATTTTTTTACTACAATACGCCTTTTATAGAAGGTTTAGCACGATTATGCTAAGTAAAAAAATAATAACGTATTTTTCCAGTGTTGTCAATACACATTTTGTAATCTTATTACGAAATTTAACTTACTCTTAATAATTTATACATTATTTTTACTGTTTTATCATCTTGTTGACCTTTTTTATATGAGTAATGCCATTTTATTTGGGAAAAATATATATACTCTCATATTTTACACACCATAGAAACCATCATACCCACCATCCTGTAGCATGAGTACAAGTTTTTTGCTTGGACTCGTTTTCTTGTTTTATTGTTTCCAAATCAGAAATCTACATGTGGTGTTTCACTGCAGCTTCTTGCCATATTTACAAAACCGCCCCCATGCATTAATATATATAAAACTGTGCTTTTTTTTTAAAACAGAAGAGGCTTTGCCATTTATCAGGAGGAAATTAGATGACGATAGTAATTGTTATTGATGTTTTTGACCAAAAGAAAAATGGTACAACCATGTCGGCAAGGAGATTTGCCGAACTGTTAAGAGAAAGAGGACATGAAGTAAGAGTAATATCGACGGGACAACCAGAAAAAGACAAATACGTTGTTAAAACAGTAAGACCACCAATAATCAACACATTGTGGGAAAAACAAAGTTTTCAGTTTGCAAAAGCAGATAAAAAAGTTATTAGAGAAGCACTTAAAGGTGCGGATGTTGTTCATCTATACATGGCTTTTCCTTTGGAAATCAGAGCGTTAAGAGAAGCAAGGAAGATGGGAATACCCTGTACTGGTGCATTTCATATTCAACCAGAGAATATAACGTACAATATTAAAATGAGGAGAGCAGAGTGGCTGGCTTGGATTATTTATCGCCTGTTCAGACGATTTTACAACAAGCTCGATCATGTGCACTGCCCATCGGAATTTATTGCAAGCCAATTGAAAAGGCACAAATACAAGGCAAAACTGCATGTAATATCCAACGGAATAACAAAGGAGTTTGTGCCTGACAAGGAAATAATGGAGCAAAACAAGAACAAGAACAAGAACAGAATTGACATTTTAATGATAGGAAGACTGTCGCCCGAGAAAAGGCAGGACCTGGTCATCGAGGCGGCAAAACTGTCGAAGTATTCTTCAAAAATTCATTTGCATTTTGCCGGCTCCGGCCCAATGGAAAAGGAGTATAAAAAGATGGCCTCCACTTTACATAATCCTGCCACCTTCAATTTCTACGACCAGAAGGACCTTATCAACCTCATTCATAGCTGCGATTTGTATGTTCATACCTCTGAAATCGAGATAGAAGCCATTGCATGCATCGAAGCGATAAGCTGCGGACTTGTGCCTGTAATTGCAAATTCCAAAAAATCAGCAGCAAAGCAGTTTGCACTGGACGAAAGAAGCTTGTTTGAGTCAGGCAATGCACAGGACCTGGCCGATAAAATAGATTATTGGATAGAAAATCCTGATGAAAAGAAAAGAATGTCGGAAAAATATGTACTTTATTCGAGAAATTATGATATAAATAAGAGTATAGACAAAGCTGAAGCAATGTTTATGGAGGCAATAAGAGATGCACGTTAAGAAATGTATACACTTCATCCTTTACTATTTCATAGTCTTGCCATTACTCTATATCGTAAACTACATAGTTTTCGATCTTGAGGTGGAAGGAAGGGAAAATCTTAAGGGTATAAAAGGCGGGGTAGTTATTTGCAACCACATACATACTCTTGACTGTACGATGATAGGAATTGCTGCCTTTCCAAGAAGAGCAACACTGGTATCTCAAAAAGAAAACTTTGAAATACCTGTTGCAGGCTGGTTTGTAAAGCACTTAGGAAGTCTGTCTACAGGAAAGGGATACAGGGAAAAGAAGAGCTTTTACAAAAAAGCGATCAACACTTTGAAAAACGAAAAACTTGTTTGTATTTATCCTGAAGGAGAGCTTGAACCTTACTGCAAGTACATACGCGAATTCAAGAAAGGTGCCTTTTTGATAGCAGCAAAAACAAACAGCCCGATTATACCGATGCGCATCATGATGAGGCCTTGCACAGGATTAAGAAGGATATACAGGAGAAAACCTTTGTTTAGCATACACATAGAAAAGCCTATCTATCCCAAAGGAAACACTATGTATGAAAAATCACAATATCTGTATATTGAATCCTTAAAAGCCATGGACAAAATTGTTGAACAAAGCTATACCGCTGACAATCTCATAAGAGAAGAAAGACCCGTATGATTAAAAACTATGGAGGGAACATGCAATGAAATACAACGTGGTATTTGTGTTCTCGGATCAGCACAGACTGCAGGCGACAGGTTATGCAGGTGATCCGAACGTCAATACACCAAACATGGACAGGCTAAGGGAAATAGGAACAGATTTTCCCTATGCAATATCAAATTGTCCTGTTTGCAGTCCTAACAGGGCCAGTCTTATAACCGGACAGTATCCGCTAACCCATCGAGTGGTTTTTAACGATGTAACCTTGTCACCAAATGCTACAAGCATTGCCCATGCTTTTAAAAACGCAGGATATGATACAGCATATATTGGGAAATGGCAGCTTAACGGAAAAGGAAGAAGCTCATATATTCCACCGGAAGAAAGACTGGGTTTTAACTTCTAGTGAGTCCTGGAATGCACGCACTACTACAACAACTCCTTTTATTATGCCGATGACGATGTAAAAAGGAAATGGGAAGGTTATGATGTATTTGCCCAGACAGACTGTGCAATTGAGTATATAAATGAGCAGAGAAAAAAAGACAAGCCTTTCTTCCTGATGCTGTCCTGGGGACCACCCCACGACCCGTATAATATTGCTCCGGGCAAATACAGGGAAAGATTCAAAGACAAGGAACTTGAGATTAGACCAAATGTGCCCGTTTATACAAAACCCTATGTACTTAGAAATCTGCCCGGGTATTATGCTCATATCGAGGCCATTGATGACGCCCTTGGCAAACTCATGGACGCAAATGATGAGAACACCATTTTCGTATATACCTCCGACCACGGAGACATGCTTGGCTCACAGGGGCTTGGCAAAAAGCAAAAGCCTTACGATGAAAGCATACGCATACCTTTCCTTATGAAACTGCCTGGTGAAAGTATTAAGAGCTTTGATGAGATTTTCAACACTCCGGATATTGCACCTACTTTGCTGGGTTTGTGCGGAATAGATGTACCCGACACCATGGAAGGCAGGGATTTGTCGGAGGTTATTAGAGGAAAGAAGAAAGCCGAAGAAGCTCCTGCGTTTATAATGAACATTGCCCCTTTTGGTGAGTATGCAAGATGTTTTGGAGGAAGGGAATGGAGGGGGCTTAGGACAAAACGCCATACCTATGTCATTTCAAAAGCAGGACCCTGGCTTTTGTTTGATAACAAAAAAGATCCATACCAGCTGAATAATCTGATTGACAGCAAGGATTACACACAAATCAGGCAAGAGCTTCATGAAGAACTTCAAAAGGTTATGAAAGAGAGAAACGATGAGTTTCTATTTGGAGATAAATATGCTCAAATGTGGGGATACAATCTTGATGATAACGGCACTGTGATCTATAACTGGTAAAAAAAATTTTTTAAACCCTATTGACATTCGATAGGGTTTTATTTTTACTAATTTTAGTTAATCACTCAACTAACTAACCAGTATTCTAATGAGCCAGAAAGGAGGAACTTATGTTTATCGAATTTTCAGATGAAAAGCCAATCTTTATACAGATAGCGGAGTGGATTGAGGATGCAATTCTTGCAGGCAGATACGAGGAAGAACAACAGATACCTTCAATTACGGAGTTTTCAGTGGCATGCAAGATAAATCCTGCAACGGCACTGAAAGGTATAAACCTGTTGGTGGACGACGGAATTTTATACAAGAAGAGAGGGCTGGGTATGTTTGTTGCCAAGGGTGCGTATGAAAAACTCAGATCAAAGCGAAAGGAAATGTTTTATGAAAACTTTATCTTAAGCCTTGTTAAAGAGGCAAAGAGAATCAATATTGACAAGAACGACATTATTAAAATGATAGAAAGAGGGTTTGAAAATGATTGAGATTAAGAATGTGACCAAAGATTACAAGGATGTAAGAGCTCTTGACAATGTTACATTGACATTTGAAGAGAACAAGATATATGGTCTTCTGGGAAGAAACGGAGCCGGCAAATCCACGTTGTTGAACATAATTACTGATAAAGTGTTCCCAAGTCAGGGAGAAGTGTTGGTAGATGGGGAAAAAGTTTCAAACAACGACGAGGTTCTCGGAAAGATGTTCCTGATGAATGAAAAGAATTACTATCCGGAAGCCATGAAGGTGTATGAGATATTCAACTGGACGGATAAATTCTATCCTGATTTCGATCTGGTCAGTGCTTTTGAACTGGCAGAAAAATTCAAACTAAACACTAAGAGCCGGGTCAAAGCCCTGTCCACCGGATATGCATCAATTTTCAAGGCAATTGTTGCACTTTGCTCAAATGCAAAATATATACTGCTTGACGAGCCTGTACTGGGACTTGATGCAAACCACAGGGATCTACTGTACAAAGTCATACTGGATAGATATGCAACCGTTCGAAGAACAATAATCATTTCCACTCATTTAATAGAAGAAGTGTCAAGTGTAATTGAAGAACTTGTCATAATCCACAACGGAAAAGTCCTGCTGCAGGATTCCTGCGAAAAAGTATTATCCTCCGGATTCACCATTACAGGAAAAATCCAGGATGTGGATGAGTATATCAATGGCAAGGATGTAATCAGCACCGAAACCTTCGGAGGCCTTAAGAATGCATATGTTAAAGGGAAACCACAAAATGTACCGAGCAGTCTGGAAGTTACAAAGCTTGACCTGCAAAAACTTTTCATCCAGCTGACAAACGATAAGGAGGGACTTTAAATGAGAAGCAAAACCAAATCTGTTTACAAATACAATATTATGACCTGCGCCAAACCCATGGGCATTTACTATTTCATGGTGCTTATGATAATTACATTCTTTGTAGTTATCGCACTTTTTTCCAGTGGGAGCACGCATGTTTCTGGTGTTGAGTTTGCAACAGTAATATTCTTGCTTGTCATGGCACTGGCAGACTTCAGGGAAAACTTTGAAGCACTCAACCAATATGGTATGAGCAGAAAGACCATATACAAAGGAAAAGTGCTCGCATACAGTTCCCTTGCACTGGCTGCGGCCATTATTGACAGAATTATTGTAATTGCCGCATCAAAAATTACATCCTCATTGGAAAATTTCATATTTGGAAGCTTTTTTACCACAATGTATGAAAGCTTTTTTGACAAACTAAATTTCTGGTCCGAGAACCTGCTCGCACTCCTCCTATCCTTCTCTGCTTATCTTGCACTAATGTCTTTCGGAACATTTTTATCCGCTGTTTTCTACAGATCAAATCGCATAGGCAGGATAGCTATAGCTGCAGGAGTGCCAATATTTATCTTTGTTGCATTACCCATTATTGCAGCATATGTCTTTACGACCAATTTAGCCAATTTGATTACAAAGTTTATTGACTTTACTCTGTCTACTCCTTTAAGAACTTCTGCTACGTGTTTGCTCGGTGCAATTATTCTCGGGGTGATATCCTACCCGATTATTATGCGGGCAACGTTGAAAGGAAAATAGAGAATAAAAGCCGCGCAAAAAGCGTGGCTTTCTCTTTTTATTGACAATTGTATGGAGTTGTCATATTATTATTAGACCCATAATATTTACATTGGATGGTATTGAATGAAACATGTCAGCATTAATTCAACTGATTTGACAGTATCAAACATCTGTCTTGGAACCGGCAGGTTCGGAAACAGCCTTGATGCATCATCAAGCAAGCAGCAGCTTTCTCATTTCGTATATTCCGGTTACAATTTTATTGATACCGCCCGGGTTTACGGAAACAGCGAAAAAGTAATCGGCGAGTGGCTAAAGGAAACCAGCCTGCGCTCCTCCGTTGTGATTTCTTCAAAGGGTGCACATCCGGATCACGACTGGAATCCCAGGATGACAAAAAAGATATTCAATTTGATATTGAAACCAGCCTTGCCACTTTGGGAACCGATTACATAGATTTGTACTTTCTGCACAGGGATGACAGAAATGTACCGGTATGCGAAATAATTGACATTTTGGAAGAGCTGTGCAACAGCGGAAAAATACGCTACTATGGTTGCTCCAACTGGACCCTTGAAAGGATAATCGAGGCACAGCAATATGCGAAAAAATCCAACGCCAAGGGTTTTGTCTGCAACCAGGTCATGCTGTCCTTGACAAAAGCAAACAAGAATGTTTTTGAAAAGATGGACATGGTTCAGGCTGACAAGGATATGGTGGAATACCACAAGAATACCAACCTTGCCCTTATGTCGTACATGACTCTTGCCGGAGGGTATTTTATAAAACTTATGAATAACTCGGAGATTAATGAAAACTGCAAAGCAATGTATGATAACGAGGAAAACCGCAAAACATTAGTAGTAATAAAAGATTTGTGCAAAAGTTACGGATACAGCCCCCTTGAACTTTTGCTGCACTATGTCCTTGCAAGACCCTTCTGCGCCTTGCCTGTCATTTCCTTTTCAAGCATTGGGCAGATGGATGAGGTATTAAGGCACACCGAAAGAAGCATTCAAAAAGAACACATGGATATGCTGTTAGAGATTATTTAGGTTTGAACAAAGAAAGGATTTTTATGGAGTTCAACATTGATGTTTTTACAGACTATCTATCAAAGTACGGAGTCATTACCATATTTGTTGTCGTTTTTCTCGAATACTTGAACCTGCCAGGTTTTCCGGCAGGTGTCATTATGCCTCTTTCAGGCATTTGGTTCTATCAAGGAGGCATTAACTTTTTCTTTGCATACGTAGTATCCATACTGGCAGGATTATGCGGCAGCTGGGTACTATACCTGATAGGATTTTATGGTGGTACGCTTGTTATCACTAAGTATACAAGCAAGTTTCCAAAACATAAAGAAAGGATAGAGAAGGTTATAAAATCCATTGAGAGAAAAGGATACTGGGGAGTTTTCATAGGAAAGCTGATTCCTGTTGCAAGAACTCTTGTGTCACTTCCTGCAGGTGCCCTAAGGCTTAACTTTTACAAATACACTTTTGCTTCAGGGGTTGGTATTGCAATTTGGAACTTTGTTCTTATTGGCGCAGGATATTTGTTTGGACAACCCGTTATTAATTATCTTTCCTAGTGTGATATAAGTTCCATGTGTGATATAATCAAGAAAACGAATTAGGGGGATTATTATGCTGAATATCGCTCTTATTGGCACCTGGCATGTTCACTTTGATCAGTATGCAAGAGAAATCAAAGAAAATCCAAACACCAAGATTCATGGCATCTGGGATCCGGATTACAGCAAGGCTGAGGAAAAAGCAAAAGAGTATGGAACCTTTGCATTTGACAATCTTGACGATGCTCTTCTTTCGTCTGATGTGGACGGCATTGTCATATCCACAGCCACAAACATGCACACAGGTATAATTATTAAGGCGGCAGAGAACAAGAAGCATGTTTTTACTGAAAAAGTCCTGTGTTTTACCGTTGAGGAAGCAGAAAGAATAATGGAAAGCGTAAAAAGGAACAACATTAAATTCTGTATTTCCTATCCTTGGCGCACACGCAGTGATTTTTTGTGGATAAAGGAAGCTTTGGATAATAAACTTGTAGGGGACGTTACATATTTAAGAATTAGAAACTGCCACGATGGAGCTTCAACAGGATGGCTTCCTCCACATTTCTTTGACTTGAAAGAATGCGGTGGCGGAGCAATGATGGACCTGGGTGCACATCCTATGTATCTTATCCGCTGGCTTTTGGGCAGGCCAAAATCAATCACATCCACCTTTACAAAAGTCACAGGAAAAGAAGTCGAAGACAATGCAGTATCCGTACTTGAATATGAAAATGGCGCCATAGCCGTAAGCGAAACGGGATTTGATTCATCCCACAATCCAATTTCATTTGAAGCCAGTGGTACAAAGGGAACGATATACGCAGGCGGGTTTTCAAACAAGTGCGTATACAATATCGGCGAAGGATGGATAGAACCAAAATTGAAAGAGCCTCTGCCCATACCTACAACCCTTTGGGTAAATGGAATAATAGACAACATGGATATACCCTTTGACATTGACAGTGCGTACGATCTGACCGAACTGATGGATTACGCATACAAGTCATATGAAAGTGGTACCAAAGTTGATCTTTATTGATTTGAATATAACTTTAAATTTACAAGGAGGAATTCTATATGATATGCAATAGTTGTGGTACTGTAAACAATGAGGATGCAAAGTTCTGCAAAAACTGTGGAAGCAAACTCGTGCAAGGCGAACCCCAGAAGCCTCAGCAAACCCAACCAATGCCAAATCAAAACATCCAGTATGTAAACCCGGAAAGACTGCCTAAAGTGGAAAACTATCTGGTCTTTTCAATTCTTGTTACACTCTTTTGCTGTCTGCCTCTTGGCATTGCAGCAATAGTCAAGTCCAGCCAGGTAGACAAGGAGCTTGCCATGGGCAACTACGAAGGAGCATTGGCTGCATCCAAACAGGTAAAGACTCTCAACCTGATAGGAGTGATTGTCACAGTAGTTGCTGCAATTATTTGGTCTGTTGTCATGTTCATATTGCCTTTTATTATAACAATTTAACCTTTACATTTTTATCAAAACTAGCAGGTCTTACACCTTCTAGTTTTTATTCTTGATTGACTTTTTCTGTTAAAGCCTCTAAAATCAAGAATACATGTATATATTTTTTCAGGAGGACAAGAAATGGTATGTAAAGCTTGTGGCCATATCAATCAAGACAATATGGCAAAATTCTGTTCAGCATGTGGAAGCGAACTTCAACAGGACACACAAAACAACGTGTATCAGCAAAATGTTACTCCCCAGCCGCCACCACAATATGTGCCAAACTATTTGATTTTTTCGATCCTTACAGCAATCTTTTGCTGCCTGCCCATTGGTATTGCAGCAATTATAAAATCCAGCCAGGTAGATAAGAAAATCGCTTTGGGGCTGTACGATGAAGCAATAACAGCATCCAGGCAGGCAAAAACCTTGAACATACTGTCCGCAGTTATTGCTGCTGTATTTACTGTCTTTTATTTGATCATTATTGTAATAGCAAGTGTGGGAATATGATAAATGAGGGCGATTTCCATAAAGAAAAGAACTGTAATAATTCTTTTGTCCTTTGCTGCAGCTGCATTACTGGCTCTACTATACTTTTTTGAACCTGTCAAAGGAGGAATATTTCCGCCCTGTCCTTTCAATTACCTGACCGGGCTTTACTGCCCTGGATGCGGGACTTTGAGAGGCATTCACTCTTTGCTGCACGGAAATCTTCTTAAAGCCATGGATTACAACATTCTAATGGTACTATCTTTGCCTCTGGTCTTTTATCTGTATCTTATGGAGCTTGGTATAAAGATAAAGGGAAAGCCGCTTGTCAAAACGCGGCCTTTTAGCAAAACCTTTTACACAATCACCATAACAGTAATTGTTGTTTATTGGATTTTAAGAAACGTAAACATCTTCCCGTTAAACATTTTGGCACCTTGACAGGTGCTTTTTTTATGCGCTTTGGGATTTGGACATTCTTCTATACAGACCATCCTGCTGCATAAGTTCTTCATGCGTACCTCTCTGTACAATTCTTCCTTCTTCGAGAACAAGTATCAAGTCCGCATTCTGTATAGTAGACAGTCTGTGGGCAATGGCAATTATTGTTCTCTTTCCTGCAAGGGAAGCAATTGCCTTTTGTATTTCTCTTTCCGTTTCCACATCTACAGATGCAGTAGCTTCGTCAAGTATAATGATAGGCGAGTTTCTAAGAATTGCTCTTGCAATGGCCACTCTCTGCTTCTGGCCGCCGCTCAGTCTAAGCCCCCTTTCCCCAACCCGGGTCTGGTAGCCATCAGGCATTTCCATAATGCTGTTATGTATCCTCGCTGCTTTCGCCGCATTTATAATCTCATCCATGGTAGCATCAGGTTTCGCATAAGCAATATTCTCCGCCACAGTTCCATTGAACAGGAAAGTATCCTGCAATACTGGTGCAATATGATACCTGAGACTGTTGAGAGTTACATCCTTTACATCAACGCCGTCAATCAGCACACGACCTTCGGTAGGATCATAGAATCTTGATATTAGCTGCGTCAAGGTTGTCTTTCCAACTCCAGTAGGACCCACCAGGGCAATCATCTGTCCAGGCTTTGCTTCAAAGGATATGTCTTTCAAAACCATTCCGCCTGTCTGATACTTGAAAGATACATTCTCAAAAGTAATTCTGCCTTTTACATCCTTTAACTCAATGGCATTTTTGGCTTCCTTGATTTCCGCAGGGGTGTCCAGAACAGCCATTACCCTTTCTGCTCCCGCATACGCCTGCTGCGTTTCCTCCAGCACTCTTGCAAGAGAAGATATGGGCGCGTAGAACAGGGACAAATAAAGCAAAAACGCAATTATGTCTGAAACGGACAATCCCCACTTATGAGCAAACATTCCACCTATACCCACAACTATAATGGTGCCTGTGGAGGACAGAAATTCAACTGATGGATGGAATATTCCGCTTAAGTTAAGAGCGTGAAGGTTTGCTTTAGTGTATTCCTTTGCTTTCTGTCTTACCTGGCTGGACTCATATTCCTGTTGGCAGAATGCTTGTATTTCGTGTATTCCTGAAAAGTTGTCCTGCAACTTCGCATTAATTTCAGCCTGGTATTTCTGTGCTGCCCTAAAATTCGGTCTTACCTTCTTTGCATACAACCAACCTGCAATCAGTATAAAAGGAATTGGAATAAAGGTTAAGAGCGCAAGTCTGTAATTTATCGCAAGCAGCATTACCATTACGCCAATTACGGTCACTGCATTTGTTAGCATTTCAGGTATGATATGAGCGTATAATAGCTCAAAGGTCACAGTATCATTAATAACCCGGCTCATCAGGTCTCCTGTCTGCTTATCGTGGAAAAAACTCATGGACAGCCCCTGTATATGGTCATATATTCTAACCCTTATATCCTCAACCAGCTGCCAGGCAGCCTTGTGTGCCAAAAAGTTTGACAGGTATCTGAATAATACCCTTAGCAGATACAAGGCAATCAGTATAAATGTCAGTTTAAGAATCAAATCAAAATATTTCTGGCTTTCCCCGCTTTCAACTATGCCTGTCATCCTGGTAAGTATTTTGGGAGCGGCAAGGTTGAGGATGGTCAGCGAAAAGGTAGAAAAAATGGCAATAAAATAAAGGCCTTTGTATCGTATAGCTTCTTTTCCTAGTCTCCAGAGAAGTTTCATCCTTAGCCTCCTAAAATTCTGTGTTCAGTATATTTTATCAAAGTATTGTGAAAAAATCATCACAGAATAAGAAACCCGGCCTCTGGCCGGGCTTTTAACTACACCTTTTTATACCAGTCCGCATATTTTGATGAGCAGGGCAGAGTTGCTTTTCCGTTTTCATCAGGAAAAGGCGACAGATCGTCATTTCTGCACTTATCTCTCTCTGCCTTGTTCCTAAAATCCGGTATTTTATACTCCGCTCCTCTTTCAAGCGAGCTTCTCCATGCCAGAATTCCCACTGCAGACATGGAAACAGCCTTGTACACATCAAAGTATGGTTTGGTGCCTTCCTTGATATTATTCAGAAAATGATAGATCACCCAGAAGTCTCCTCCACCGTGACCTGCCTTTTCAGCAAGCTCCTTGTGGGAAGGCCATTCAGGCTGATATGTCCTTTCTGTCTCCTCTCCCTCTGGTGTGTTCCAGGGGTTGTACGCAAGCCTTACAAGATTTTGATTGCCCCTTATGGATTCTGCACCACCCTTTTCACAGGCAAGTCGATACCAGTTGCCATGCGGGCCAAAGCTAGCACTGCCGGTCACCCTGAACAAAGCACCATTATCCATTTCAACCAGCATAATGGAAACCATGTCACTTACCTTTCTTATACCTGTCTTTACAAGCATTTCATCAAAAAGCTCCGAGTGAACACTTTTTGCATTGACATAAACAGGCATGGTATCCGTTATCATCATCAAAGGAGCAAGGGAATGGGTAAGATAATATGTGCGCGGCAGCCATGCCCTCCAATGCAGTGAATTTGGGGTAAGGTATTTTGCCTCATTTATGTTCATGGGATGAACATATTCGCCTTCAGCATAAATGACTTTGCCCAGCGTGCCGCCTTTGTAGATTCTTTCAAGCTCCTGGTTGCACAGCATGTATGGATAGTTTTCTGCAAGAGCATAAATTGCACTTGAACGCTCCTGTGCTTCAACAAGCTCCACGCACTCCTTCAAAGTGCCTGCAGCAGTAGTTTCACTAAGTACATGGATTCCCTTGTCCAATGCCCTTACTGCATAGGGTGCATGTTCATGGAAGTAGTTGCACAAGATAACAGCATCCATTTCAAATTCAAAAAAATCATCCACATCAGTGAAAAACCGGGTGTCTTCCTCACACCACTGCTTTACATGTTCCAGCATCTGTTCGTTCTTGTCGCATACTGCACAGCAATATGCCTCTTCCTTGAAATGCTTGAGAAGACTTATGAAAGACTGTCCTCTCCAGGCACCGAAAACACCTATCTTTATCCTCCTGTTCATTTGTATCCTCCTCGCATTTTTTTACTTACATTATACATCACAAGACCCAAAATTCAAGTCGGTAACTAATATCCTTCCTCCACAAGTCTTGGACATTCTTCAAGATTTCTATAAGCTTTTATGTACTGCTTCATCCACAGATAATACTGATCCCCATGTCCGCCTTCCATTGGCTCAATATCACGGCTGTATTCCTGATTGTAGTTGTCAACGAATCTGGAGTTTCCAAATTCATCAAGAAACCTCTGTGCTGTCCACTCGTTCCACCATGTGATTGTGATAACCTTTGGTCTGAACTTGAATGCCCTCTTCCACTGTTCATAAAAGAATATGCCGTGATTTCTGCCATGCGCAGTAGGCTCGGTCATGTACGTCTCCTGGGCGGCCACACAAACACACATCTGCTCTACATATCCATCCTCATCCCTTGATGGAACATTGGTAATATTCAGGAAACTCCACTCCGACACACCAGGCATTGGATTAAGTCCGCCCATCTTCCGGATTGTAAATTCCTTTGGATGCTCCGCTGGAATTCCTGTAACCAGATGCAAAGGCTTTCCTTCCCAATAAACCCAGCAGTCCTTGTACCTTTCATCCTTGTAAAACTCCTCATACGTTATGTCCACCACGCCCCATCCAATGTCTTCGTTTGCACCGCTCCAGAACACCATGTATGGAACTTTCCTGCCCTCTTTTCTCATCTCCAGCATTACTTCAAGAATCGCCTTGC
>JAAYLF010000392.1 GCA_012522035.1 Clostridiaceae bacterium | reverse complement strand
TCAAACACAATGGCATTAATGAGATACATGACTGCATCCTCTGAAATTCTGTCAAGGATACTGTCTATCATGCCATCAGTCTTTTGCTTCACCCAGTTATTAATATCCTTCAGGGTCTTGTCATCAAAAGGAGAACTGTAGCAGTTGGCATTGTAGTAATCCGCATTTGTTTGCAGAAAATCTCTTTCTACATGAAAACCTTCCTTGAACCAGATGGAATTGGAAATCTTGAATTTGGCTTTGGGCTTGTTGGGAAGACTCTTTGCGTAGCTAAAAAGATATCTGTTCAACTCCTCTATTTTCGTGCCATCACCCAAAACCTTTTCCATCTGAGCCAGTGTTTCCTTGCCAGCACCGTTTGCAGTCATGGAAAGAGCCAGCATTATTGAAAGAGGTGAAACCAGTGTATTCTCCTCATCAAAAGACCTTTTGAACATCTCCATTGAAAAGTTTGATGCAAACTCAACAAACCTTCCATCCACTGTTTTGCCTTCAACATGGTTTGCCTCGATGCCTTCCATCAAGTCTGCAGCTTCCACCTTCAGACTGTAAGGAGTTGTTCTTAATACCATGAACATAACAAGAACAAGTCCCAGGAAAGTGGTTGCAACCCTTTTAAACAATCTAGACATATGCATTCCTCCTTTTATCCGTCACTCTCCATACTGCCAATCAGCTCAATTAAACCTTCAAAATCTCTATTGGATATATAATATACATTATCATCCACCACAATAATCCCGTTGCCAATAACATACTTCCTTGTCTCATTGGATTCAAAAATTATTTCGACAATAATTTTTTCCTCATTTTCCTCATGTATGTTACCGGAACCTTCACCTGTCAGGGGCATTTCCATTTTTATCTTGTCAATATACTCAACTAAAGTATTGACCTTTTCTTCCGACTTATACGCTTTTACTTCATTTTCATCCCACAATCGGACTAGAGCCTTGTACACGCCACTCCTTGATTCGGTCTGTGGAGCCCTTGCACCTGCATCCTTCGTATTATGCTCAGGAACAACTAACCTTGCAGAAAGTGCAACAATTAGAACAAGGCAGGCAGCGCTTGAGGACACAAAAACTGCCGCCTTCCTTCTTTGTTTTCTTCTTGCAAGATACAAATCCCTTTTTCTATAAATACTCTCTTTGAATTCCTCTCTGCTCTTCATAGGTCGTAATTTCCCTTCTCCAAAACTTTACGCAGCGCCTTTCTGGCACGGTAAACAAGATTTTCTATCTGTTTTCTACTCTTCTTCATTACCTTTGCTGCTTCCTCATAGGAAAGTTCCTCGTAGTAAACAAGGTGCAAGACTGCCCTATAGTCTTCCTTTAGACTGCCCAAAGCTTCGTTTATGGCTTTTCTTCTTTCATCCGCCAAAAGCTTTTCCTCTACCTGTATGTAACTCTCGCTTTTCTCCACTACCTCATCAATATCAATAAACTTATACCTTGAACCTCTTCTTGCAAAATCAACAGCCTTGTTTCTGCCTATGGTAAAC
>JAAYLF010000391.1 GCA_012522035.1 Clostridiaceae bacterium | reverse complement strand
TGCTCTTGCAGGTTAATTTACATCATGATATACTGAAAACATCACAAAGTATCAAGCATATTTAAAGGGTCAAAAAACACAGCTAATACTATATCCTTAAAACCTAGAACAAAATGACACAGTCAGAACCATTTTTTATGTTGTGGATAAAGTCAAACATATGGTATAATTAATAGTGCGCAAGACAAGTAGTATATGGAGTGTTTGGATTGAAATTATTCAAATTGGATTTTAATAAAGACGGGAAGGGTATAGAAAAGGATGCTCCTCAGAAAAGGGCATTTTTCAGGTTTTGGATTAGATTCTGGGAAAAAAGATACAGCATAATAGGGGCTAACTTTTTGTATTTGCCCAGCGCAATAATATCGCTTTTTGTTGCTACACTGATATTCCTGGTTGCAGCATCTTTGTTTGTGACGCTTGAAGGTTCTGACAATGCCATTGCGCAATTCCTTCAAAACAAGGAAACAACAGAAATGGCAAGACAGACAATAGTTACTGTAATTGCTTTTACTGCAATTACAACCACTGTCATACCCATTTTTGCTGTGGGTCCTCTGTATGCAGGATTTACATACCTGCTCAGAAGCTTTGTCACAGAAAATCCTGTCTTTTTGTGGCATGATTTTAAGACCAAGACCAGAAGCAACTTCAAACTCGGATTAAAGGTGGGTCTGACTAATTTTCTGGCGGGATTTTTCCTTATGGTGGATGCGGCAGCATACATGGCAATCAGCAATAACAGTCAGGGACAGTTTTCCAATGTACCGTCCTTCATACTGTTTGTTGCAATTGCTGTTATTCTGTTCTTGTCGCTGCTTCTTATGATGGTTAATTTATATGTATACCCCATAATGGTCACCTTCAATGTAACTTACAAACAGCTTTACAAGAATGCAGTCATCCTGTCATTGTTAAGGTGGATACCCAACCTTTTGATACTCATATTGAATGCGGTATTGATTGCTTTGCCGTTTTTGTTTATGTTCGGCAATTCTACCCTGGTAATATCCACGGTTTTGTATATATTCTTCACTCCGGCATTTATTGGGTTCTTAAACAACTTTTATGTTAATAATACTATTAAAAAGTATCTCATAGATAACGAAAGCGCAGACAAATCCAAGGAAATTACAGAAGAAGTGGAAGGGGATGTCATTTAACATGATGAAGAAAGCGGGTATCGATACAAGAAGAATTATCATGCTGGTGGTTATCGCCATACTTATTATCATTATTGGATTTTTGGTCTATCTTTACTATTTCGGGGACAATGTTCCATGGCTTGCCAAGAAAGACCCGGATGCAACACCAAGCATCACAGAAACTCCTGAGCCAACTGCAACGGAGGAACCAGCACCAACTCCATATCCTGTAAACAAGGAAGGCAACACGATTAAGGAGAGGTTCCCTGTTCCTGACGGATATGAAAGAGTTCCTGTGGAGCCTGGCAGTTTTGCTGAGTTTTTAAGGAATCATCCTCTTAAGAACTATGGTGTGCCTGCATATACGTATGAGGGAATTATAAATGAAGAGGCAAGCATTATAGGTGTGTTCAACCAGGATATAACTCCAAGGGATCTTCAGCAGTGTGCTGATGCAATCATGAGACTTTGGGGCGAATACCTCTATGCACGTGAAGAGTATAGCAGAATTTCATTTAATTTTCTTAACGGTTTTGTATGTGATTACGTATCCTGGGCTAGCGGCAAAAGAGTAAAAGTTAACGGAAATGAAGTTACATGGGTTGAAACCGATGCCGGCGAAGATTACAGCTACGAGACTTTCAGAAAATACCTTGATATGGTGCATGCGTACGCAAACACAACTTCGCTGCAAATGCAAATGACTCCCGTTCAGGTTAACCAGCTCTCCATTGGAGATGTGTTCATTATGACAGCACAGCAGATGAACAATGCCTATGGTCATGCTGCTATTATAGTTGACATGGCGGTCCAAAAGGAAACAGGAGAGAAGATATTCCTGGTGGCTGAAGGAAACATGCCCGCAACCGAAACGTATATTGTTCTTAATGATGACGAGATGATGGGCGCATGGCACAAACTGAATGAGAATTTTGAGTTTGTCAAGAAGGATTGGGTATGTCCTGCCCAGTTTATCAGGAGGTTTGGATGATTCGGAATAAAAGATTTGTAATTGCTGCAGCATTATGTGCTGCAGCAGTTTTTTTATTGTTATAGGAAATTGCTCTATATCGACATAAGGAAGAAAAAAGAAAAAATGCAAAATATATACATTAAGGGGTGAGTTTTGACTAGAAGATAAAAAATCCGTCATCCTCGATATCATCTTCCAGACCATCATCTTCGTGTAGAAAGAAATCCATATCCAAAAGGGCGTCATCACTCATTTTTTTAATGTCTTCAGCAGTTAAGCCTTCAGGTGGATTTTCAATATATTTTTTTCTGAGTTCCTCTGTATGATTGTTCATAATAGAACCTCCGAACCTCCGTTTTTGTGTAT
>JAAYLF010000390.1 GCA_012522035.1 Clostridiaceae bacterium | reverse complement strand
TGTGCTCTTGCAGGTTAATTTACATCATGATATACTGAAAACATCACAAAGTATCAAGCATATTTAAAGGGTCAAAAAACACAGCTAATACTATATCCTTAAAACCTAGAACAAAATGACACAGTCAAGTTTTCCCGATAACTTGACATTGATATTTTACAGAAATATAATAAACATATATCTTCAGCTAGGAGGGAATCATGAGAGTTAAAAGGGTGTTTTATCATAAGGCAATTGTTGTTTTGCTGGCTATCTGCTTGATTGCTGCATTCCCTCTATCCTCATGCACAAAAAAGAATGTCGTCAAAGACGAAAACAATCTAAGAGGCATTTATCAGGGAAAGAGTCTTAAAGCAGACTTCTCACTAAGAGTGAATATTACCGACACAAAAAAATCAGTATTTACAATTGCCCTGATAGACGGAGTCTTTGACATAAGTTACAACTCCGGCATTTACCATTGTACTTTGATGTCTCTGAAAGTAAGACTTGACTCCATAGACGCTACAATGGAATACGACTCAGCAAACACATATTCGGATGAGGCAGCCATGGTAAGGATTACCCCATACAGCTCCTTCCTTGGTGTGACCTTCAAAGCCACAGTAGACTCCACTGGAAACCTTACATCCTTGAGCGGCTTCAGCCAGGTTGAAGAAAACATAAGAAAATCACTTGATGATTATGGAAACCTGGTTGTGGAACAGGCAATATTTGCCGCCAAGGAATATCTGGATGAAAGCGTAATCAAAATGATTCTCGGCTTTTTTATAGGCTACGTTCCTGAGAAAAGTCTTGAACTGGCAGAAAACTGGGTGTATAGTGGAAAAATAAAGGCGCCCTTCATGCTTAGCACAAACGTTACCTGCACATTTAACAAATTGGACGATGGCAAATACATAATTTCAACTGCAGGGACATTGAAAACCGCAATAGATGAGAAAAACTACTCCGGAATTGAATATGCGCTTACCGGAACTTCCGAGTCAAAAATTTATCTATCAAAAAATAGCGAAGTTTTAAGAAACGGATCATATACTGAAAGTGTGACCGGATACTGTTATTACACCATCGATGGCAATGATGTAAAAGACACTGTCACAATGACCAGAAACATATCATTTTCTATGAGGGAAAAAGTATGAAGGAATTTATGACAAAACCAATTGCCCAGAGGGGTTTGCACAATGAAAAATATACAGAAAACTCTTTATCCGGTTTTGAAAATGCCATTAAGTATGGCTTTCCAATAGAGATTGACATCCATCTAGTTTCAGACATCAACATCTACGTCTTCCACGACGACAACTTAAAAAGAATGACCGGTTTTGACAAGCCTATTAAATTGAGCTGCAAGGAAGAAATAAGAAAATTAAGGCTTGCTGGCACAAACGAACATATTCCTGCACTTGAAGAAGTATTTGAGCTTGTCGACGGAAAAGTCCCCCTCCTTATAGAAATTAAAAAATGCGGCAGACCAAAAGAGACTGCAAAAATACTTTCCAATATGCTTGAGAATTACAAAGGCACGGCAGCCGTGCAGTCCTTTTATCCTGATTACCTATATCATTTCAAGAAATGCAGTCCAAAAGTAAACCGGGGACAACTGGCAACCGCAAGCTTCCCCGATGACATTCCCCATATACAAAGATTTGTTTCAAGAAACATGTTTGGAAACCCTATTGTAAGACCATCCTTTATTACATACGATTTCAAATGCCTGCCCAGAACTGCCGTTTCCTTCTATAAAAAACTTGGCCTTGTGGTTCTTGGATATACCGTAAGGAGCCAGGAAGAAGAAATGCAGGCAAGAAAGTATTGCGACAACATCATATTTGAAAACTATATTCCCGATTAATAACCAAGACTTTCTCCAACAATTACAACCTTTATTCTGTTCTTTACCTGCTGGTAGGAGGATACCACATAATTGCAGCAGATTCTGTCTTCAGAGTTGCATCCTGCTCCCAGCTTGTATTTTGTCTTTTCATCCTCTAATGATATGCATCTTCCATGTTCAGCACAATAAGTGTTTTTCTTTAGTCTCTTTGCATTCAATGGAGCAGCAATCTCTTTCACGCGCAATACTGCCTCATCCAAGTCTTTTACTATCTTGTTTATCCCGACAATCACAATAACTTGTTTGGGTCCGTGAACAATTGCGGAAATCCTGTTGCAGTGTCCGTCCACATTAAGCATTTCCCCCTCTTCTGTAAGGGCATTGGCACTCGTTATGTAGCTGTCGCAAAAGGATGCCTGTCTGAACACATCCAAGATTTCTTCCCTTGATTTATTCTCATCATATCTGTCATAATATTCAAACATTCCGCTCTTGAGCCAATCGATAACTCCGCATTGAAACAAGGTTTGGGAACCTCCTACCGTTACCTTCTCCCCTGCTTTGATCAATGATTCAAGAATGTTCGTCACATCCTCTTTGGATTTTGCAAAATAGCCCTTTATGTTGTTCTTTTCGAGATTTGCGATTGTTCTTTCTACCTTATCCATTCCTACCACTCCTTGATTCACTTCTCAATATAATATATATCATATTTGCACAAACCCAACTAGTCTTTTTTTTAATATTGGAATATAATAAGCAAAAAAGGGGTTAATACATAATGCACAGTACAGTAATCGCAGTCACATCGAACAGACAGCCAACCGTATGGGATGGCCATATAGAAGGATCATACTGCCAATCCATCCTGCAATCAGAAGGTCTTCCTCTGCTTGTTCCTCCCGTTGAACAAGACGAACACTTGGATCGGCTGGTGGAATTATGTGACGGCTTTCTTTTTACAGGTGGAATAGACATACATCCTAAATATTTTGGAGAAGATATCCTTAACGATACTGTGGAAATAGATGAAATAAGGGATGCGTTTGAACTTAAGCTCATAAAAAAAGTAATACAAGCAAACAAACCGCTCCTTGCCATATGCAGAGGCATACAGGTACTTAATGTAGCTCTTGAAGGCACTCTTTATCAGGACCTTCCAACCCAGCTTGGAATAAACCACAGGGATTTAAGCCCCCTTCTTGAAGGCGGACACGATGTTTCCATACTGAAAGACACTCCACTATACAGGATTGTCAATGAAGACACAATCAAAGTAAATACAAGACACCATCAGGCAATAAAAAATCTTGGCAATGGACTTTCAGTAATGGCAGTATCCAACGATGACGTCATTGAAGCTGTGTACATGCCTGAAAAAAAGTATGTTTTGGGAGTCCAGTGGCATCCTGAAATGCTTTCACACAAGTACATGAATCATAAAATAATTTTTGACGATTTTATCAGACATTGCCAATGTTGAAGTATTCAGCCATCTAGGATATAATACAGTGCGTAATTGAGGACAACATGTAGAAGTGAGGTAATAAAATGGACAATAAAAACTATAATTTTACCAACTGCAAATGGTTGTGGGTAAATGCAGACAGGGATGAGAAATACGAAAACATGTATACCCAATACATGGTCACCTTGACCATAACTGAAGAAGCCCAAAAGATCCTTCTGCATATAAGTGCGGACAGTGAATACGTTGCATGGGTAAACGGTAAACTTGCAGGATACGGACAATACGCAGACTTTCCTGAATACAAGGTATATGACAGTCTTGACATTACAAACCTTGTAAACGACATCGGAGAAAAGAACACCTTATGCATTCTCTCCTATCACCAGGGTCGCAGCACCTCTGTGTACAAAAGAGGATTGCCAGGAGTAATATACGGTGTTGAACAGGATAACAGCACCATATTGCACAGCAGCAGCAGCGCCCTGTGCAGGATAGGAACTGATTACACCAGCGGAAACCTTCCCCTTACAACACCTCAGCTGAGTTTTGTATTTGAATATGACTTTAACGGATATGACAACTGGAATCAGGAAGGATATGAGCCTGCCATGGTTGGTCATATGGCATGGGGAAAGGCATATGCATATGAGAATACACAAAAGTTTTACCCAAGACCAATAAAGAAACTTGAACTTGGTGACAGAATTGAGTCAAAAATTGTAGCTCAGGGTGTGTATAAATATTGCAAGCACACCGAGCCTGATACAACAGCGGCAAGGATGCAGTTTTCATACCTCTCCTACAGGGATGCGCACGCACTGTTTGGAGACAGTCCCTGTACCACACTTCCAAAAGAAAACGGGCTTGTTTTCAAGAACAACTCGGATGAAGATGACGGCATCTATGTGGTGCTTGACTTGCACAGGGAAGAAAGTGGAGTTTTTGAAATAGATATAACAGCTCCTGAAGGAACGGTTATCAATGTTGGATATGGTGAACACTTGGATGATTTGAGAGTCAGATCCTATGTTGGAACCAGAAACTTTTCCGGAAAACTTACCGCCAGCGGAAAAAGGGACAAATTCACCCATTATATCAAACGCTTTGGCTGCAGATATATCCAGCTGTATGTGGAAGCAAAGGAGTTCACCTTGTACTATGCAGGCCTCAGGCCAACAAACTACCCAATTGAATACAAGGGATATTTTTCATGCTCCGATTCCCTTCACAACAAGATTTATGAAATCAGTTTGAGAACTCTTCTTCTTTGCATGCATGAGCATTACGAGGACTGCCCTTGGAGAGAACAGGCCCTCTACGCCATGGACTCAAGAAACCAGATGCTTTGTGGCTACTATGCTTTTGGTGAATATGATTTCGCAAGAGAAAGCATAAGACTGCTTGGACTGAGCCAGAGAGAGGATGGATTTTTGGAACTTTGTGCTCCCGCTGAAATTCCAATTACAATCCCTTGTTTTACCCTTATGTGGATTGTACAACTCTATGAACACATACTCTTCAGCGGCGACCTTGATTTTGCTCAAGAGATGTGGAAGCACGTGGAACAGATAATCAGATCCGTATGGATTCACTCAAGAGGAAGCGATTTGGTACCACCGTATTACAACGACAAGTACTGGAACTTCTATGAGTGGTCCGATGGCCTGTCTGGAGACAGAGCTTTAAACAATTTGAGAGACAAGGACAATCCTTTGAATTTTGACGCACCGCTTAACGCCTTTTATTACCTTGCTTTGCGTTCCGCAGTCCAGATTGCAAAGAACCTTGCAGACCATACAAAAGATTCAAATTACCGCGACCTTGAAGCCTGGTACGACATGCTGGCTGCAGGAGTGCTTAACAGTTTTGACAAAACCTTCTGGGATGAAGAGAAAGAAGTATATGCAACTTATATAATAAACGATGAGAAGCAGCACTATTCCGAACTTGCAAATTCCCTTGCATTGTATGCAGGTTTGGTTCCTGAAAGCAAAAAGGAAAAAGTGGCTAAAGCGCTGGTTGGCGGAAAAGATTTGGTGCCAATTACAATAAGCCACAGTATTTTCAAGTATGAAGCTTTGCTATCTGTTAGTGAGGAGTATGCAAAGTATGTATTCGATGAAATTACAGACAAATGGGGATACATGCTGTACAACAATGCCACCACCTTCTGGGAGACCATAAATGGAGCCTGGGACTTTTCCAATGCTGGTTCTCTTTGCCATGGATGGTCTGCCATACCTGTAATCTTCTACTACAAATATGTCCTTGGCATCTCTCCCCTGACAGTTGGATTTGCGGACTACAAATTCAGTCCGGTACCCACTCCCCTTTATGCCGCAGAAGGAAAAATACCATCCGGCAAAATGGATTATCTTGTATCCATAACACCGAATGGTTTCAAAATCAATAAAATAAAGCATTAATCAACAACAATTATATCACGAGCTCCACCAGTGATACACTCGGCACCGTCCCTACCTATAACATAGGTTTCCTCTACACCGACGGTGCCTGTTTTTTCCAAAGCACATTTCGGTTCGAGACTTACAACCATGTTCTGCTTCAGAGGCAGGTTGAATCCTTTTGCTATGATGGGAAACTCATCTATATGCAATCCCACACCATGACCTAAAAACCTTACAGGATCATACATTCCCATAAAATTAACAAGACTAGCAGGCAATTCCGCCATTATTCTCTCATATATCTCTGATGGCACTGCACCTTCCTTCATCATGCTGGCAGTTTTCTTTTGAACCTCCATGCAGGCTCTGTGAATCTCCAGTACTCTGTCATCAGGTTTTGCCTTGAAGGAATATACCTGAGACTTGTCGCTGTGATACCCTTCCACACCGTATCCCACATCCACAAACACAAGGTCACCTTTTTTAAGATATCTGTTCCTGTCGCCAATTATGGGCACGGCAGGACTCATTCCTTTCATGCCTCCCGGGCCGTCAAAGTTTGTTGGATAGGTTGAATTGTCTCCAAATCCTATCTGACCAATAACCATCTCCATCTGGAACATGTTGAACCTGGACAGGCCGTGGTGTCCCAGCTTCACCATGTGCATGTAAAGCTCGGACAAAAAGTCCGTCTCACTCATCCCATCTCGCAGGATTGAAGGTATAATGCTGGTCATTAGAATTTCATGCTGCCTGCCTGACTCTTTGATAAATTCAAGTTCATAATCGCTCTTCACAGCCCTCAGCACACATATTTTCCTGTCGATGGACTTTACAGCATCAAAGCCAAAATATTTTTCTAGCCTCTCCTTGATTGCCATGGTTACCGTCTGGGTTTCCATATACACAATTCCAAGATCGGAAGGCAAATAATCCAGCATATCCTTGTATGTGTTCATGGGACAAACAATGTCCAAAGGACATTCCATTCTCGCCCTGTCACAGCTTCTTCTGACAAAGAATTTTACCGTTCCGTCTTTTCTAAAGACAAGAACTCCATCCTGCATGGTGCCGGTAAAATAGTATTGATTAATCCTGTTTATGATTAATATGGTATCGTAATCCTTGTCCTTCATAACCTCATATAGATTCGATATCCTTTTTTCAAGTTCCGCTTTTGGCGTCATTCAATCAGCCCCTTTGAACAGATTACATTGTTTATATCATCAAAATAAATTTTGGTTAAGCTCTTTAACTGAGAACACAAGTTTTTTCTCTTTCTCTCTCCCATGTCCTTTTCCAGTACAAAAATGAACCCTGCACCCTTTTCAATCATTTTCAGTATCCTGTCATCAAGATATGACACGTTTTCAATGAAATATGTATCCTTGGCCCGGCCATCGAAAACATCCCCATCATTTACAGTAATCCTGGTTCTATCTCTCAGGAGGAAGGATATTCTTTTTAACGACTCTCTCATACTCTTTGGTTTTCTTCCATATGTGGCTTTGTCCTCGGTAAAATCCTTTTTGCCTTTTTGAATAAGGAAGGACAGAATCAGAGCTTTTTCAGTCAAAGCCGCATATTCATATTTTTCTTTAAGGCTACCAAAGTAGTTGTCCTTGCAAGATCCAAACTGACCTGACCATAGTTTCTCATAACCATCAGACACAAACTCCGGTTTGTGCAAAATCAACCCAAAAAGATGAGCCATTGCATCATCATTGAAATTAAACCAAAACTCTCCCTCAAAACCTTTCTCGGCACATAAAAGAGAGAAACAAGCAAACGAGGCAAAGGGCTCTATTATTCTTTTTGTGCTCTTTGCCACGTATTCATAGTAATTCAAATACTGCTTCAATTTAGAGTTTGCAAGTCTTCCTATGGATGGAATCATGAATTCCTAACCTTTTCGAGAAGCAATTCCACCTTGTCATTGTTTTCCCAAGGAAGGGAAATATCTGTTCTGCCAAAATGTCCATATGCAGCCAGTTTTCCATAGATAGGCGACCTTAGATTAAACTCCCTGATTATCGCACTGGGTCTCATGTCAAATATTTCAAGAACCGCCTTTTCTATTCTTGAAACATCAATCTTTTCTGTTCCGAAGGTTTCAACCCTGACAGACACAGGCTTTGCCACTCCTATGGCATAAGCTATCTGTATTTCGCATTTGCCGGCAAGTCCTGCAGCCACAATGTTTTTTGCAATATACCTTGCCATGTATGCACCGGAACGGTCAACTTTGGTCGGATCCTTTCCTGAAAACGCACCGCCGCCATGCCTGCCCATGCCTCCATAAGTATCTACAATGATTTTTCTGCCGGTAAGTCCCGAGTCTCCGCAAGGGCCACCTATAACAAAACGACCGGTAGGATTTATATAAAAGGTTGTATTCTCATCTATCAGGTTCTCAGGTATGGTTTTCATCACCACTTCATTTATTATGTCCTTTCTGATTGTTTCATTGTCCACATCTTCAGCATGCTGTGAGGAAACAACCACGGTGTCCACCCTGAATGGTTTGTCATTTTCATCATACTCAACAGTAACCTGGGCTTTACCATCCGGCCTCAGGTATGGAAGGATGCCTTCCTTGCGGACAAAAGCCAGTCTCTTGCACAGTTTATGCGCAAGTATCAGGGAAAGCGGCATAAGTTCAGGTGTTTCATTGCATGCAAAACCAAACATCAAACCCTGGTCGCCTGCACCGTACTCCACTTCCGCACCTTCCACCTTCGACTCATAAGACCTGTCCACCCCCATTGCAATATCTTCAGACTGGGCATTTACTGTATTAATAACCGCACAGGTATCTGCATCAAAACCAATTTTTGAACTTGTATATCCAATATTGCGCAGCGTGTTTCTTGCTATCTTCTCATAATCCACAAATGCTTTTGTAGTAATTTCTCCCATAATGTGAATAAGTCCGGTTGTTGCTGTTACCTCGCAGGCAACTCTGGATTCCGGATCCTCTCTCACCAAAGCATCCAATATGTTGTCCGCAATCTGGTCGCAAATCTTGTCTGGATGTCCTTCGGTTACTGATTCTGATGTAAATAGTTTTCTTGCCATTTGCATACCCCTTCATTTATTATTGCCTAAGCGCCCTATATTATATCACAATTATTGCCACACTACTAATACCATAGGTATAAATTATCGTTAAATTGGTGATAATATTATGACGGAGGTGATAGTTTATGATGGAAATGCCGGCAAACCTCAAGGATTTGCTTGCAAAAAACAAAGAAGCGATGGAATGCTTCCTCCACCTTCCTGAAGATATACAGAACAACATCATACTGCGTGCAAAAGCAATCAAGAAGAAGCACGAAATGGACAACCTGATTAACTCATTAACTTGCAACCATAGACAGCAAGCCAATTGCTAACAACATGCCTTGCATCATCACCCCTCATTCCTGATTTGACGCCTGAGTTGTACAGGAGGCGAATTACAAGCTCATCAATACGGCTCAGGCGTGTAGTTTCTGAATAACCGTTGTAGAAAATGCTGTCTTCATACATATAACTGTCATTTAAAAGTCCAAGCATTTGCGTCATCTCCTCAATTATGACATGATGCCTCTGACTTTGGGTTGTTCTGTCATAAACTATCAATACCTCAGCATTTGTTATCTCATACCTTTCATTCCAATAGCACCTGACAAATCCCCACAAAACCTCTTCAACACGAATCTTCTGGGACATCTCCCACTGGGATATGAAGTTTACAAATACATTTGCCTCCTTCATGTCGCACACCAGACTTATTGAAGGAATACCTTCCATGGAATTCAGACAATCCACATGCCCTTTTATTATCTCGTAATCCTCATGTGTAAAATTGCCCATAACGTATATGTTTATAGGGGTTTCCCACTTTTTCACAACCCCGCTGCCATCTCCATACTCGCATTCCAATGCAACTTCCAGAAAGTAATCCACAACCCTGCCGCTGGCACTATCAGGCAGACAAACAAAGCAAACAAAAACGTCAATAACAAGATACATGAAGACCCTTTTCATACAAAACTCCCAAAGAATGAATATATTCCTATTCTGTGCAGATAATCTGATTTTACACAGAAAAAAGTCTTTTAACTGGTCTTGAACCAGGCATGTTTAACTGATATACTGATTCAGTAGATGTTGAAAAACCAGTTCAAAAATGCTAACATATATAGGTTTGAAAAATATAAATGTGAATTGAGGAAAACTGATGAACATAGGATTTGACAATGAACTTTATATCAAGAAACAATCAGAGCACATTAAAGAGAGAATGAAAAAGTTTGGCAACAAGCTTTACCTGGAGTTCGGGGGGAAACTCTTTGACGATTACCACGCCGCAAGAGTTCTTCCCGGTTTTGATGTAAACGGGAAAATCAGGCTGCTCAAGGAGTTCAAGGACAATGCCGAAGTCATATTCTGCATCAATGCAAATGACATAGAAAAAAGTAAGATAAGGGCTGATATAGGGGTAACGTATGACCAGGATCTTTTCAGACTGGTGGACTCCATGAGGGAATCGGGGCTTTATGTAAACAGTGTAGTCATAACCCAGTACAACGGACAGCATTCAGCAGACATTTTCAGAAACAAGCTCGAAAGAAGAGGTGTAAGAACATATATCCACTACCCCATAGCAGGATATCCGGGAAATGTCGACCTCATAGTAAGCGAGCAGGGTTATGGTAAAAACGAATATATCGAGACTACAAAACCTCTGGTTATAGTAACCGCACCAGGACCATGCAGCGGAAAACTCGCGACATGTCTGTCCCAGCTCTATCACGAGTACAAAAAAGGCAATGTGGCAGGTTATGCAAAATTTGAGACCTTCCCCATTTGGAATCTTTCACTAAAGCATCCTGTAAATCTTGCCTATGAAGCGGCAACTGCCGACCTTCAGGATGTTAATATGATTGATCCCTTCCATTTGGAAGCCTACGGTCAACTGGCCGTCAACTACAACAGGGATGTGGAAGTTTTTCCGCTTCTTAAGACAATCCTTCACAAAATATCCGGAGAGGATGTATATCTATCTCCTACAGACATGGGGGTAAACATGGTAGGTTACTGCATAATTGATGACGAAATTGTCAGAGAAGCATCCAAACAGGAAATAATACGCAGATACTACAGAACCTGGTGTGACTACAAATTAGGCAGAATTGACGAGCAGGCTGTGGAAAAAATAGAGCTTATCATGAAGCAGCTGGATCTGAAGAAGGAAGACAGGCATGCAGTAGTCCCTTCATTGGCAAAAGCGGAAGAAAAAGGCACTCCGGTAATAGCCATAGAGATGCCTGATGGAAAGATAATTACAGGCAAAACTTCAAAGCTTATGACAGCAGCTGCAAGCTCTGTTATAAACTCAATAAAGTATCTGGCAAACCTGGCTGATGAACTTCTTCTATTGTCCCCTATTGTACTGGAACCCATTCTGAAGCTGAAGAAAGAGATTCTAGGCTACAAGAATGGAATTCTAAACCTGGAAGAAGTCCTAATAGCCCTCAGCATATGCGCTCCAACAAACCCCATGGCGCATGAAGCCTTGTCCAACGTAGGCAAACTCAAAGGATGCGAGGCTCACTCTAGTGCCCTTGTAACCAACAGCGATGAGCTGGCATTCAAAAAACTAGGCATAAACCTTACTTGCGAACCAACATTCCCGTCAAAAGATCTCTTTTATGTATAAAAAAACCCCGCATAACGCGCAATGTCATTAACTTAAGAAACTCGTTTTAAAGAACCCTAACTTATTCGGTTAGGGTCTTTTTATTACATTTTCAGTTTTACATTTTAAAACAAAT
>JAAYLF010000389.1 GCA_012522035.1 Clostridiaceae bacterium | reverse complement strand
CTTGCTTCTTCAAGAATGATGCCATCATCCATGAACAGAACCTTTGTGGCAACTTCTCTTGCAAAACCCATCTCGTGAGTTACAACAACCATGGTCATTCCTTCTTCAGCCAGCTGTTTCATAACATCCAGAACCTCACCCACCATCTCCGGGTCCAGTGCACTGGTTGGCTCATCAAAAAGCATAACACTGGGATTCATCGCCAAGGCTCTGACTATTGCTATTCTTTGTTTCTGTCCGCCGGACAGCTGATTTGGATACGCTGCTGCCTTCTCGAGAAGGCCTACTCGTTTTAGAAGTTTTATCGCATTGGCTTCCGCATTGCTCTTGCTTTGCAGCTTGAGGGTTACAGGAGCCAAAGTAATGTTTTCTAACACTGTAAGGTGTGGAAACAATTTGAACTGTTGAAACACCATACCGATATTTGCTCTCAGCGCATTTATATTATACTCAGGACAGTTTACTTTCTCTCCTTTGAAGAATATTTCTCCTTCTTCAGGAACTTCCAGGAGATTAAGACACCTTAAAAAAGTGCTTTTTCCCGAACCCGAAGGACCAACAACCACAATTTTTTCGCCTTTTTTAATATGATAGCTGATTCCTTTAAGTACTTTTAAATCACCAAAAGACTTGTGTATGTTATTAACGCGTATCACTTTTCCTCAGCTCCTTTTCGATTAAGTTGACAAGGGCGGTGGCAGCAAGCACGAGAACCAGGTATACAGCTGCAAGAACCAGGTATATGACACCAGCTTCATAATGTACTCCGGCAAGACTTCTAGATGCACGGGTTACGTCAGTAACTGTTATGAAGCCTGCTACCGAGGTCTCTTTTATTAGTGTTATGAACTCGTTGCCCAATGCCGGAATTATATTCTTGATAGCCTGCGGAAGGATTATCTTTAACATGGTTGTGCCAAAAGAAAGTCCCAAAGATCTTCCTGCCTCCATTTGTCCCTTGTCTACAGCAAGAATTCCGGCTCTTACTATTTCAGCTACATATGCACCACTATTAATACCAAAAACATATATGGCTACAGTGATAGCATCCAGCACTCTGTATTTCGCAAATATGCCAAAATAGGCAATAAGGAGCTGTACCACCACGGGAGTGCCGCGTATAACGGTTATGTATATATCTGCAGCAAGATGCAGAATCCGTCTAAGTACACCTTTCCTTGGCAGTATCTTTATAACGGCAGTAATGACTCCAAGCAATATGCCTATTACCAAAGCTCCAAGAGCTATGATTATGGTGTTCTGAAGTCCTGCAAGTATTTCCTTGTATCCTTTTTGTACTATAAATATCCTGTGAAACTTTTCCCAAATATTGTCAAACATTTAAACTTCCTTTATTCTTGATCAATTTCCCACTTCTCAAACAATTCCTTGATTTTTCCTTCATCTTCAAGTTCCTTCAAAGCCTTGTTTATCTTCTCAAGCAGATCCTTGTTTCCTTTCTTAACAGCTATTGCGTATGCTTCGGTTGTAAGAGGAATGTCTATAACCCTCAGAACTCCCTTGAAGCTTTCTGTTTCCACAAGTTTGTATGCAACTGTGTCGTCTAATAAGCATGGAAAGCAATTCTTTGTGCATGGCAATAGAGGGAGAAAACCATCACATGCAATTGATGAGAAAATCAAGGAAAACGTCATTAACCTTTACAACACTACATATGCGGATGCTAATTT